>JALYTU010000794.1 GCA_030854125.1 Actinomycetota bacterium
GACGTCGGGATACACCTCGCTGTAGGACCCCTCCAGATACGTGTTCGCGACCAGGGCCGGACCACCATGCCCCGGACCGGCGACATAGAACATGTCCAGATCGTGCTGCTTGATCACCCGGTTCAGATGCACATAGATGAAGTTCTGGCCCGGCGTCGTGCCCCAATGCCCTACCACTATCGGCTTCACATCCGCGAGCTCCAGCGGCCGTTTCAACAGCGGATTGTCATACAGATACAGCTGACCGACCGACAAGTAATTGGCGGCGCGCCAGTACGCGTCCAACCCATGCAGCTCCGCCTCAGACAGCCTCGGGATCTCAGCAGCGGGGTGTGTCAGGGAAGCGGTCATCGTTTCAGACTCCTTTGACGCAGTACACGCCGTGGTAGGACTGCCCGTCAGGATCCGTGCCGGCGATCACGCCCTGCATCGCTCTCACCCCCGAACGCATCGGCGCAGCCGGCAAACGTCTGCGCGTCGTCGATCGCATGAGGCGCTTGGTCAAAGCGCTCGCCAGGCACGATGATCGGGATGCCCGCCGGGTAGAGCCGAGCTGATGACGCGCGGGTAGACGTCGAAGACGAGCAGCTCACGCAGCCTGTGGTTCTCCTGCGCGCGCTAGATTGCCGTGTCCTCGGCTCGGCTCGGCTGGCACAGCGGATCGACTGCTCGCCTGGAAGGCGGACCAGCCGTTGCGGGGGCTGATCTCGACACGGACGGCAGTCTCCGACTGTCCCGGCTTCGGTAGCTCGGGATTGCCTTGAGAGCAATCGCGACGGTTCAGCGAAACGACCATACCCAGCTCCCTGACGCATTGACCTCGCTGATCATGGACACGCCGGCAGGGCGCCGGAAAAGCGTCTCGCCGAGGGTGGAGGCGAGCGCGCCGTGAACTGTACCCCCTCCCCTCACCACCACCACCGCGTGCGTGGCGAACGACGAGAGGTCAGCGTTGATCGGACGTAGCGTCGCAGGTAGCGCTGCGCGAGTTGCTGCGACCATAGCCCACGGTACCGTGCGAGCTCTTGGCCGTTGGTGAGGTAGACAGCCCAGCCGTCAGCGGTCGGGCGCATGATCATTGCTAGGGCAGCCATCTGACGCCTACTTTCGTTTCGGCGATTGTCGTGGTGTGGGATTGTCGGCAATTTGGGGTTGGGAACCCGTGGCGCGGTCGACTGTGACCAATGTTCTGAGTGGGGACTCAGCTCGCGAAAAGCGTCGGCGCTTTCAGACGAGCGGGATGCGCCGAGCTCAGTAGTGCCAGGCGCCGCCCCAGGGCAGGAGGACGAGCAGGAACAGCAGCCAGATCACGAGCCACCACGTCCAGTTAAAGCCGAACACGTCAGCGCGGTAGCGCGGATCGGGACGGACGTGGTACCAGCGCCGGCCGCGCTCGTCGGTGGCTTCGAGCTCGTCCTCGCCGTGGGGTCCCAGGACGTGGTGCTCCTCAACGAGGCGTGGGTGCTCGCGGTCGTCAGCGGGGTCTGGTTTATCGCGCAGGCTGGTTGGCGTGTAGGCCATGGATGCTCCTTGGGTTCTGACTTGGTCGGATAGGCTGCGGATGCTGCGCCGCACTCAGCTACTGGTGGGATCGACGGTTTGGGGAGGCGCTCCGTTGGTCGCGGTCGCGGGCACGAGTTCCTTGATGTCGGCGCCGGGTTTGATCGCTTTGCCGAGCTCGGCGCTGGCGGGGCTGTGCAGCGCTTTCTGGAGCAGGTCGAGCGGGAACGGGAACACGATCGTGTTGTTGTCGTTGTCACCGATCTCGCGCAGGGTCTGCAGGTAGCGCAGCTGGATCGTGACCGGATTGCGACTGATCAAATCGGCCGCTTCCAGGAGCTTGGCCGCGGCTTGGAACTCGCCCTCGGCGTCGATGATCTTCGCGCGACGCTCGCGCTCGGCCTCGGCCTGGCGAGCCATCGAATGCTGCATCTGCTCGGGGATCTCGACATCCTTGATCTCGACCGTCGTGACCTTCACGCCCCACGGCTCAGTCTGGTCATCGATGATGTGCTGAAGATCCTCATTGAGCTTCTCGCGCTCTGAGAGCAGCGTGTC
>JALYTU010000166.1 GCA_030854125.1 Actinomycetota bacterium
TGGCCAGCACACGATCGGGGCGACGGGCCTTGAGCTCGGCGAGGGCCGCGGTCTCCAGCGCCTCGGCGACCTCGACGCGCGGGGCGTCGATCTCGTGGGCGGTGCGGCGCAGCACCCGGGCTCGGGGGTCCTCGGCGCGGTAGACGCGATGGCCGAAGCCCATCAGCCGCTCGCCGCGATCCAGCGCATCCTTGACGTACTTCTCGGCGTCGCCCGATTCGGCGACCTCGTCGAGCATCTTCAACACGCGCGACGGGGCGCCGCCGTGCAGCGGGCCCGACAGCGCACCGACCGCGGCCGACAGGGCGGCTGCGACATCGGCGCCGGTCGAGGCCACGACCCGTGCGGTGAACGTCGAGGCGTTCATGCCGTGCTCGGCGGCCGAGTTCCAGTAGGCGTCGATCGCCTTGACGTGGCGGGGATCGGCCTCGCCACGCCAGCGCATCAGAAAGCGCTCGGGAATCGAGGTTGCCGTGTCGATCTCGCGCTGGGAGACGGGCGGCTGACCGATGCCGCGTGCGGACTGGGCCACGAAGGACAGGGCCATCACCGAGGCACGGGCGAGGTTGTCGCGGGCCTCCTCGTCGGTGATGTCGATCAGCTCTCCGAAACCCCACTGCGGACCGAGCATGGCCAGCGCGGACTGGACGTCGACGCGCGGGTCTCCGGACCGGACGCTGAGCGAGTGCGGCTCGGCGGGGGGGAGCCCCGGCTCCAGCGTGCCGTCGACGAGCAGGCCCCAGACGTGCTCGAACGGAACCGTGCCGACGAGCTCCTCGATGTCAACACCGCGGTAGCGCAGGGCACCACCCTCCCGGTCGGGTTCGGCAATCTCGGTCGCGAAGGCGATGACGCCCTCGAGCCCCGACTGAACTTCCGATGTGGCGCTCATGCTCTGGATGCTCTCCTCGATGGTCTTCCTCGTCTGAACTACAGGCTATCCGTGATCTCCCGGTGTCCCGTGGCCGGCGCCCCCCGGTAGGGTGACCGCCGTGCCCGAGCTGCTGCAGCGCTCCGCCCTGGAGCTGGCCGGACTGATCCGCTCCGGCGAGCTGTCCGCCCGCGAGCTGGTCCAGGCGTCCCTGGACCGCATCGACGCGCTGCAGCCGCACATCAACGCATTCACGCACGTGGCGCACGAGCGCGCGCTCTCTGACGCTGAGGCGATTGGTGCCGGTGACGAGCGCCCGTTCGCCGGGGTTCCGATCGCGATCAAGGACAACCGGGCGGTGGCCGGGATGCCGCTGACCATGTGCTCGGACCTGTTCGGTGAGCTCGTCGTCGGCCATGACTCGTTCCTCGTGCGCCGGCTGCGCGAGGCGGGTTTCGTGATCGTCGGCAAGACCGCGCTGCCCGAGATGGGGATCCTTCCCACGACCGAATCGCAGCGCAACGGACCGACCCGTAACCCATGGAGCCTGGAGCGCACGCCGGGCGGGTCTAGCGGCGGCTCGGCGGCGGCGGTGGCTGCCGGGATGGTGCCGATCGCCCACGGCAACGACGGCGGCGGCTCGATCCGGATCCCTGCCGCCTGCTGCGGCCTGGTCGGCCTCAAGCCCGCCCGCGGCCGGGTCTCGGTCGGTCCGGAGTCCGGGGACAGCTTCCTGGTCTGCGACGGCGTGCTCACCCGGGACGTCGCCGACAACGCCGCGGTGCTCGACCTGCTGGCCGGTTATGAGCCCGGGGACGCCACCTGGGCGCCACCGCCGTCGCGTCCCTTCGCCCAGGCCACCGAGCCGCCCACCCGGCTGCGGATCGGGCTGGCGCTCAATCTGCCGCTGGAGGGCGCCGAGCTCGATCCGGCCTGCGAGACGGCGGCGCGTGACGCCGCGGCGCTGCTTGAGTCCCTGGGTCACGAGGTCTCCGAGGTGCAGCCGCCGTGGTCGGGCATGGATCTGCTGCCCGTCTTCACCAATGCCTTCGGCCCCCAGATCTCGCTGGTCACCTTGATCGGCGGCCGGTTGGCCGGTCGCGAGCCGCGGGAGGCTGACGTCGAGGCGCTGACCTGGGCGATGTGGGAGCACGCGCGCGAGCTGGACGCGCTGACCGCGCTCGCCGCCACGATGCAGCTGCAGTCCGTGGGCCGCGCGGTGGTCGCGTCGATGACCGGGTTTGACGCCGTGATCACGCCCACCCTGGCCGAGCCGCCGGTGCCGATCGGGGAGATCCACGGCCGCGGACCCGATCCGTGGGCCAGCTACGAGCGCTCGGCCCGCTTCACCCCCTACACCGCGATTCTCAACGTGACCGGGCAGCCGGCCATCTCGCTGCCGCTCTACCACGGAGAGCACGGCCTGCCCACGGCCGTGCAGCTGATCGGCGCACCCGCTCGCGAGGACGTCCTGCTCGCCCTCGCCACGCAGCTGCAGACGGCGCTGCCCTGGGCTCACCGGAGCCCGTCGCTGCCGGCCTGAGGCCGCTCGCCACCGACCTCAGCCCGCCCCCGGCCTCAGCCCACGCCGAGCACGGCCCGCATCGGCTTGGGCACGACGCCGAGGCGCTCGGCGTCGGCGGTGCCCTGACGCGAGATCAGCGGCACCTCGAGCAGCTCGGCCTCGTCCCAGGTCGCGAACGCCGTCGGGCCGCCGAATAGCTCGACGAGGGTCAGCAAGCGCCGGACGGCCCCCGCCGGGACCCCGACGATCCGGCGCCGGCGCCGGAACGAGCGCAGGGCGATCTCGACGATCTCGCGATGGCTGAGGGTCTCGGGTCCGGCCAGCTCGTAGCGGCTGCCGACCGCCTGGGCGGCCGCCGGGCCGCCGGGGAGCGCTGCGAGCACACAGTCGGCGACGTCCTCGGCCCAGATCGGCTGAAAGGACGCCTGGCCGGCCCCCGGGATCGGCATCACCGGCAGCCAGGACATGCGGGCCAGCAGGGTCAGGTAGGGGTCGCTGGGGGAGTAGATGATCGAGGGGGCGAACACGGTGTGCTCCAGGCCCGAGTCCAGCACCGCCCGTTCCGCGATCGCCTTGGCCCGCATCAGCCGCGCGCGGCTGCGGGTCGAGGCTCCAAGCGTGGAGAAGAACACGAACCGCTGCACGCCGGCACGTTCGGCGGCTCCGACCAGGCGCCAGGTGGCGATGCCGGCCAGCTCCTCGATCGAGCCGCCGGGCTGATCGCGGATCACCGAGGCGAGATGCACGACCGTGTCGATTCCGCGCAACGCGTGGCGGAAGGAGAGGTGATCGCCGAGATCGCCGAGCGCGATCTGAACGTGGACACGCTCGGCGCCGAGCCGGCGGGGATCGCGGACCAGACACCGCACCGGGGTTCCCGCCGCCACGAGGCGGCGCAGCACGGCGCGTCCGACGGTTCCGGTCGCGCCGGTCAGCAGCAGCACCGGCGGGAGGCTATCGCGGGGAGCCGTCCCAAATGGGTCGAGCGCTTAGAATCCCGGAGTCACCGGCCCGGCCGGTCTCCCCGGAAACGAACACAGAGGATCCGACATGGCCTACGTCATCGCCGAGCCCTGCATCGGCACCAAGGACAATTCGTGCGTCGAGGTCTGCCCGGTCGACTGCATTCATCCCACGCCCGACGAGCCCGACTACGAGAAGGTCGAGATGCTCTACATCGACCCCGAGGAGTGCATCGACTGCGACGCCTGTGTCGAGGCCTGCCCCGTGGATGCCTGCTTCGCCGAGGACCAGCTCCCCGACGAGTGGCAGAACTACACGCTGCTCAACGCCAAGTACTTCTCCAAGTAGCGCTCTTGCGCGGGAGCGCCCCGACGGCCGCTAGGCCATCGGGAGCGACATCCCGGCCGGCCGGGGAGCCGCCGCGGGAGCCGGGGCTTGCATGACCGGCAGCTCGATCGGAGACAGCGCGATCAGCCCGCGGGCGCCCTGGGTGATGGCCTGGGCGGCGGGGTCATCAGGGTCAGAGAAGACGAGCGGGATTCCGGCGTCTGACTGTTCACGCAGCGCCATGGTCAGCGGGATCTTGGCCAGCAGCGGCACGTCGAGGTCCTCGGCCAGCAACTGTCCGCCGCCCTCGCCGAAGATCTGGAAGCGCTCACCGGAAGGGGTGACGAAGCCCGACATGTTCTCGATCACGCCCGCGATCTCGAGCTTAAGCTTGGCCGCCATCTCCGCAGAGCGGGCCGCGACCTTCTGGGCGACCGGCTGCGGCGTGGTCACGATCAGGAACTTGGCCTGCGGCAGCAGCTGGGCGAGTGTCATCGAGACATCACCGGTACCCGGAGGCAGGTCGATGAGCAGGTAGTCGAGCACGCCCCAGTCGACGTCTTCGAGAAACTGCTGCAGTGCCTTGTGGAGCATCGGACCGCGCCAGACGACCGCAGCGTCCTGCTCGACGAAGAAACCGATCGACATCACCTTGATGCCGTCGTGGGCGGTGATCGGGATCAGCTTGCGGTCGGCGTTGACCTTGGGGCGTTCGGCGCCGACGCCGAACATCCGCGGCTGGGAGTAGCCCCACACGTCGGCGTCCAGGACTCCGACGGACTTGCCGTTGGCCGCCAGCGCGGCGGCCATGTTGGCGGTCACGCTGGACTTGCCGACCCCACCCTTGCCCGAGCCGATGCAGATGACGTTCGAAACCTGGGCCAATGCCCCCTCGGGGAGGGCGGGGCGGCCGAGCTTGATTCCGAGGGCCGCCTTCTCCTCGTCCGAGAGGACGTCGAAGCTGACGTTGACGGCGCTGACGTCGTCCAGGCTCCGGACCGCCTGGGCGACACCATCCTGAAAGTGGCTGCGGATCGGGCAGCCGGCGGTGGTCAGTGAGACCATCACGTCGATCACCCCGTTGGGGTGGATGTCGATCGAGCGCACCATCTTCAGCTCGACGATGTCGCGGCGCAGCTCGGGGTCGATGACGGAGCGCAGCGCGTCTGTGACTTGATCTCGGGTCGGCATTGGGTTCATTCAAGCAGAGGCCCGGAGTGAGCTCGCGAGTCCGCGGTCCCGGCGAGCAGCCCGTCGAGCAGGGTGGCGAGGTCCTGCGCATAGGTGTCACGGCCTTCAATCGCGCGCCACGTCGGGGCCGATGCGGCAAGCGTCGGGTAGCGCTCGGGATCCGGCGCCCCACGCAGCTGAGCCTGAACGCTGGGGGCGAGACGGTCGGGCACCGCCGTCCCGGCACGCACGAGGAGCGCCCCGAGGGTGAACTCCCACATGATCCGATAGGCACGGATCGCCTGCTCGAGAGTGAGCCCGGCGCGCACGAGGGCGGCGTGGATGTCCTCCACCGCGCCAAGCACCGACCGGGCCATCAGTCGCCGGCGAGCGAGGACCTCGGGCAGCCAGGGGTGTTCGGCCAGACCCTCGTAGAGCGTCTGCCAGCGCAGTCGGATCGCGGCGCTCGGGTCGGCCGGGGGGGCCGGGTGCACGAGCCGGTCCGCGAGCCGGTCCACGAGTGCGAGCAGCACGTCGTCCTTGTCGGCGACGTGACCGTAGAGGGCCATCGGCGAGACACGGAGGTCGGCGGCCAGGATTCGGAAGGTCACCGCCCCGACGCCCTCGGCGTCCAGACGAGCCATCGCAGCATCGAGCACCGCCTCGCGCGTCAGCCGCGCAGGTCGGCCGCGCGGCCGGGGTGCCGCCTGTGCCGCTCGCCTCGGGTCATGCCCGTGATCGGAGCCGCCGGGGGAGGCAGGGTCGGTTGAATGGTTGACAGTCACTTTCTGTACGCGTACTTTAATTGACCATGACCACGGAATCAGAACCTCGTTATGCCGACGGCAAGATCTGTTACGTCGAGATCCCCTGTGACGACCCTGCCGCCGCCTCGACCTTCTATGCCGACGTGTTCGGCTGGCGGTTGCGCGAGCGTGGGGATGGGTCGATCGCTTTCGACGACGCGGTTGGCCAGGTGAGCGGCACCTGGGTCACCGGGCGGCCCGCGTCGGGCAAGCCCGGGGTCGTGATCCACGTCATGGTCCAGGAGATCGAGCCCGTCCTGGCCCGCGTCCGGGCGGCCTCCGGCCGCGTCGTCCGCGGCGTCGACGCCACTGAGTCCGAAGTCTTCGCCCACATTCAGGACCCGTTCGGCAACGTCTTCGGGGTCTACGAACAGCCGGGCCTGGCCGAGGCCACGGCGGCCGGGACAGCCGGCGCGGCCGAGACCGACGGTGTCGCTCCCGTGCCCGAGCACCTGACGACGGTGACCGCGCGCCTGGCCGTGCTCGACGCGATCGCCGCCCTGGACTTCTACGCCGCCGCGTTCGGCGCCGAGGAGATCTGTGAGCGGTTCTGCGCGCCGGACGGCACGCTCATCCACGCCGAGCTGCGGATCGGTGACGCGGTGGTGATGGTCACCGAAGACGACGGCTACCGCGCGCTGCTGGCCACCTACTGGCCCGACGTCGACGCGGCCTGGAAGCGGGCGGTGGCCGCCGGTGCGAGCGTCGTCCACCCGCTCGCCGATCAATTCTACGGCGAGCGCGGCGGACGCCTGGAGGATCCCTTCGGGCAGCAGTGGATGCTCAGCTCGCGCACCGAGATCGTGTCGCCGGCCGAACTGGGGGCGCGGGCCGGCGGTTGACAGTTGCGGCCGGGCTTCCGCGCGCAGAGCAGCGTTGTCCTGCTGCTGGCGCGCTCGGTGATCGTCGCCGGGCCAGGCACGCCGCACGCTTCCGCCCGGACCCCTGGGCACGTCTCCAGGC
>JALYTU010000795.1 GCA_030854125.1 Actinomycetota bacterium
TAAGCCCGTCATTTGATGGCCGATCGCGATGCCCGCCCGATGCGGTTCATACGGTCGTCGAGGGGGTTGAAGCCGACCGCTCGGACCTCGCGGCGGAGCTGTGGAACACGGGCAGGCCGCCGGACCATGTGCACGCGCGGAACGCGCGCACGTGGTCCCGGTCAGCTGCGCAGACGCGGAGTCAGTCGTCTAAGTTGCGTGACGTGCGCGGGACTGAGGTCCTTGAGCGTCTGTACGCCGAGCAGGCGCATCGTGCGCGTGATCTGCTCGGCGAGGAGTCCGATTGTGCGGTCCACGCCGTCGCGCCCACCGGCCATCAGCCCGTAGAGGTAGGCGCGACCGATGAGCGTGAACCGCGCTCCGAGTGCGATGGAGGCGACGATGTCAGCCCCGCTCATGATGCCGGTGTCGAGGTGGACTTCGGTGTCCTTGCCCACCTCGCGCACGATTTCCGGTAGCAGATGAAACGGGATCGGGGCGCGGTCGAGCTGCCGGCCGCCGTGGTTTGAGAGCGTGATGCCGTCGACCCCGAGCGCGGTGACACGCTTGGCATCCTCTAGTGACTGGATGCCCTTTACGACCAGTTTGCCCGGCCACTGGTCCTTGATCCACGCGAGGTCCTCATAGGTAACGGTCGGGTCGAACATGCTGTCGAGCAGCTCCGCGACCGTTCCCGGCCAACGGTCAAGCGAGGCGAACGCGAGCGGGTCAGTGGTGAGGAAGTTGATCCACCAGGCGGGCCTCGGGATCGCGTTGATCACGGTTCTCATCGTCAGCGTCGGGGGGATGGTCAGGCCGTTGCGTGTGTCACGCAGGCGGGCCCCCGCGACCGGCACGTCGACGGTGACCAGCAGCGTGTCGAAGCCCGCCCTGGCCGCTCGCTCGACGAGCGCCATCGAACGGTCGCGGTCCTTCCACATGTAGAGCTGGAACCAGTTGCGACCGTCCGGGTTGACCCTCGCCACGTCCTCGATGGACGTGGTGCCCAGCGTGGAGAGCGAGAACGGAATGCCCGCGTGGCCGGCTGCCGACGCGCCAGCGCGCTCCCCCTCAGTGTGCATCATCCGGGTAAAGCCGGTCGGCGCGATGCCGAACGGTAGTGCGGAATGGCCGCCGAGAACCTCCACGCTCGTGTCGACGGTGGACACATCACGCAGGATCTGCGGGTGAAACTCGATGTCCCGGAACGCCTGCCGCGCCCGGGCCAGCGAGATCTCTGCCTCCGCCGCGCCTTCGGTGTAGTCAAAGGCGGCCTTCGGGGTGCGCCGCTTGGCGATGCGACGCAGATCGTCGATCGTCAGCGCCGCCGCGAGCCGGCGCTTCCTCGCGTTGAGCTCCGGACGCTTGAAGCGCATGAGCGGAGCGAGATCGCGGGGTGCGGGTATGTGTCGTTGAACCATGATGCTCCTGCTGGGCAGATGTCGGTCAGGTGTCCAATCGGGCGAGCAGCTGTCGGCGAGGCTTGGCGTGGCAAGCCATCGGCTACTCCGGCTCCCCGTGCGCGGCTGCTTGTCGTCACCCAGAGGTCGCTTTATGGTTCGCGCCGTTGCGGATGATGGCTGCTTGGCCTTGTCCGCCGCCGACGCAGAGGGCGGCGAGTCCGCGGCCAGCGGTGCGGCGGCGCATCTCGTGCAGCAGCGTGACGAGGATCCGGCCGCCGCTGGCGCCGATCGGGTGCCCGAGCGCGATCGCCCCGCCGTATGGGTTGATCCGCTCTGACTCGATTTCCAGCTCTCTGAGTACGGCCAGCGACTGCGCGGCGAATGCTTCGTTGAGCTCGAACAGGTCGATGTCGCCGAGCTCCAGTCCTGCCTTCGCTAACGCCTTGCGCACTGCGGGGACCGGGCCGATGCCCATGATCTTTGGCTCAACGCCAACCGAGGCGTAGCTCTCGACCGTCCCAAACGTCTGAAGTCCGCGTTCGTTGGCTTTGCTCGCGGACATCACGATGATCGCCGCCGCTCCGTCGTTGATGCCGGAGGCGTTGCCGGCGGTGACTGTGCCGCCGTCGCGGCGGAATGCCGCGCGGAGCTTGGCGAGCGTTTCGGCTGTGGTT
>JALYTU010000796.1 GCA_030854125.1 Actinomycetota bacterium
CGATGGGACTGAACCTGGCCGCCAACGAGCCCGCCCTGGCCGCGGCCGAGGCACGCGCCTACCTGAAGACGATCGGCCGGCGCTCGGTCGCCGCGCTCGAGATCGGCAACGAACCCAACGTGTACGGAAAGATCCAGGTGCTGCACACGCTGCTCGACGCCCCGGTCTACGCCCGTCCCCGCGATTACGGCTATCGCCAATTCCTGAGCGAGTTCCGCGCCGAAGCGGGCGCCTCGCCGCGCCTGCCCCTGTCCGGGCCGGCGCTCGCCGTCGGACCGACGCCGGATCTGGGTTCGTGGATACAGACAATGCCCGACTTCCTGCGCCGCGAGCAGCGGCTGCCGTCGATGACCGTCCACCGCTATCCGCTGCGCAACTGCTTCGTGCCGCCCAGCTCGCCGCAGTACCCAACGGTCGCGCACCTCCTCGCCGACTACGCGACCCGCGGTCTGGCCGCGAGCGTCCGCCCCTGGACCGCGATCGCCCACCGTCAGCACCGGGCGCTGCGCGTCGATGAGCTCAATTCCGTCGCCTGCCGCGGCAAGACCGGGGTCAGTGACGTGTTCGCCAGCGCGCTATGGGTGACCGACGCACTGTTCTCGCTGGTGCGCGCGCGGGTCGACGGGGTCAATCTGCACACGCTGCCCCACTCGGCCTATCAGCTGTTCGCCTTCCGCCATCGGGCCGGGGGCTGGGACGCCCAGGTCCAGCCCGTCTACTACGGCCTGCAGCTGTTCGCTCAAGCCGCACCGCCGGGATCGCGGCTGCTCCCCCTGACCGGCGTGGCCAGCACCCCAGGACTCAGTGTCTGGGCCACCCGGACCACCGACGGCACCGTCCGCGTCGTGCTCATCAACAAGAGCGCCACCGCCGACCACGCGATCGCACTGCGGCCGCCGGCCGGCCTGCGAGCGGCGGCGACGATCGAGCGTCTGACCGCAGCCGGGGTGCACGCCCACCGCGGAATCACGATCGGGGGCCGGACCTACGGCGCCAGCACCACCACCGGCCGGCTGACGCCCCTGCAGGCGACGTCGGTCATCCGGCGAGGGCGGGCCTTTGCCATCTCCCTGCCCCACGCCTCGGCGGCACTGATCACCATCGCCGCGCGCTGACCGGGGCGATCGTCAGGGAGCCTCAGTTCTCGACGCCGAGACGATCCCAGCAGTAGAGCTCCAGGCACTCGGCGGCCAGAGCCGCGCACCGCTCCTGGCTGAGCCACGGCAGCACGGTGTCAAACGCCTGCTCCTCGCCCACGCCGGCCTCGAAGGCCTCCTCGCCCCGGAAGCCCGCGGCGATCTTCAGCGCCTCACGCCGATTCTCGCCGAGGGAGGGGAACACGTTGACCAGGAACTCCTTGCTGGGCAGCGGATGACCGACCTCGAGCGACACGTGCCAGGCCGCGAGCAGCGAGAGATCGTGCTCGTCCAGATCGGCGACCGCCTTGGCGTAATGCGATCCCAGCTCGGATTCGGGAATCTCGTCCACCCAGGCGCGAACGACCTCGCCGAGGATCTGGCGACGGGCCTCGCGTCCGACCGAGTCGGCGATCACCCGGATGGCGTTCTGCGGTTCGATGAAGCAGAGGGTCATGTGTGCTCCGACTCGAAGATTCCGATGTCCGGGACGGTAGGCCCTGCACCGGACGGAGCCGACCGCGCCGCAGCGCGAACCGTGCGTCAGACGCCGAGCGCCGAACGCGCGGCGTCAGCGCGCCCGGGGTCGCCCTCGAGACCGACCGGCATCCCGAGCATCGCGCGCGCTCCGCGCTCCCAGTTGAACAGACCCACGTCGAGCGCCTCGAGCGGCAGCTCACACGCCCGGGCCAGGTCGATCGCCCGGCGCTCGAGCAGGATCGGATCGCCGATCCCGAGCACGCGCTTGGCGGCGACGGTGACCGAGTCCGATCCGCCCAGGGCCAGCGTCGCAGCCCGCAGCTCATAGACACCGGTGTGACCGAGGGTGACCAGCAGATCAAAGCGCGAGCCGCGCTCCAGTCCGGGCAGCCCGAGCCGCTCGTAGGCGCGGGCGAACCGGCGCTCGGGTGTCCACGCC
>JALYTU010000797.1 GCA_030854125.1 Actinomycetota bacterium
CGCTGGCAAGGCGCGACGCTCGGCTTCGCAGGTCGGCCTCAAGAGGCCGTCGCCGCGCTCGACGCCGCGCTCGCGTGCGCCCGCGATCCCGAGGAAGCGATGCTCACGCGGGCGACGCGCGACTTCCATGCGCTCGCGTGGCTCGGCGATCCAGTCGCTGAGGAGCGCGCGGACCGCGTCATTGCCGACGCCGATCGTGCCTCCGAGCACTCGCCAGGGGGGCGCCGGCTCGTTGCGCTGGCGTCGTGGATCGTTGCGGCAAGCGGAAAGCGATCCGCCGCCGACGCGCTTGAGCTCGGCCATCGAGCCCGCGAGGCGCAGGGAGCATGGCTGGCTGAGGACGATGGCGTGGAGACCGCAGCAAGCTTCGGTGAGTCGAGCATCCTGATCGAGGAATCACCGGCACTGGCACGCCACCAACGGGCGCTGGCGGCGGCACGCGAGCGAGGCATGGCGGTGTTCGGGGCGACTGCCATGGTGCAGATCGCCGACATCTGCCTCCGGCGCGGCGAGCTTCTCCGGGCCGAGGTGGACGCGCGGACAGCTTGGCAGCTCCTCGCCTCTGAACGGGAGCGCAACCCCATCTTCCACTGGTGGTCGTTGGCGGCACTGATCGCGGTCCTCGTAGCACGAGGCGAGGTCGCCGAAGCGGATCGCACAGCCACGGAGACGAGCGCCTGGACGATCGGCACCAGGGAAGCGGGGATGTTCCCATTCACCCCCCTCCTTCCCCTCGTGCTTGGCGAGCTCGCGCTCGCCGTCGGGCGCCGCGAGGACGGTATCGCGCGACTCCGTCAAGCCGGCGAGCAGCTCGAAGCGCACGGCTGGCGAAATCCGGCGCTCAACCCGTGGCGCGCGAAGGTCGCACCCGCGCTTATGGCGGCTGGCCAGAGCGCCGAAGCGCGCGAGGTGATTGCGCCGACCATAGAGCGAGCAAGGAGGTTCGGGACGCCCTGGGCACTCGGCATGACGCTCCGCGCAGCCGGGATGGTCGAGGACGGGAAGCGATGAGTTGCGATGCTCGAGGAGGCGGTAGCCGTGCTGGAGGGCGGGACATGCCAGGCTGAGCACGCCCACGCCCGTCTCGAGCTTGGGGCGACCCTGCGCCGAGCCAACCGGCGGCGGGAGGGCCGCGAGCATCTGCGTATCGCGCTCGACCTCGCGGTGCGTGGCGGAGCGGCGCCGGTCGCCGCACGAGCACGGGAGGAGATCGCCGCCACCGGAGCCCGTCCACGGCGCGACCTGCTGTCCGGGCTCGAGTCCCTCACCGCGAGTGAGCTGCGCGTGGCTGAGCTTGCCGCATCAGGCCGCTCGAACCCCGAGATCGCCCAGGAGCTCTTCGTGAGCCGCAAGACCGTGGAGGCTCACCTTCACCGCGCCTACGTCAAGCTCGGGATCCGAGGCCGCGAGGAGCTTTCATTGGTGCTGAAGCGTTCGCTGGCCAATGCGTTCCCAGCCAGCGGTCCAGCGGGAGGCTGACCGCGGGCCAACGACGCAGCTCGCCTTGAGCTGCGTACGAGATCACGCCGGGTCAGGGCCGGCTCGCAACGACTCGAGGAATATCGTCGTGGACCGGTCGCGCAGCTCGGGATTCATCGCGTCACGGGAGCTCACGTCAAGCGCTGTGAGAGGGCCGACGAAGGGCGCCATCGCCGCGTGCATAGCAGCAGCAAGCCGCTCGCCGCGCGAACGACCGGACCGCCTCGGCACTCTCCGCCGGGCTGCCGAAAACCGGCTGTCGCTGGTGAGGGTCGTTTGCAGCATCCCGTCGATGCCGGCCTGGGAAACGTCGAAGACGTTGCTGGTGGCGACCTGCACCCCGCGCGGCGATGGTCGGCGATGAGGTTGGGGGGTGGCCAGAGGCATGGTTATCGAGGATGGTTACCTCGCTGGCGCCCCCGTCGAGCAGTCCAGAGGCGGCGGCGAGGACGTCGCCGGTTAAACCGCGCACGCCTCGGTATCCAGTATTCCGGACAGCACGCGAGCAGCTTTCGGACGCCGCAGCGCAGCGATCACCTCGACCCGTCGCACCTTCGGAGCGGTGCCGG
>JALYTU010000798.1 GCA_030854125.1 Actinomycetota bacterium
GCCCATCATCATCCACATCATCATCCCCATCATCAGCATGCAGGGAATGATGAAAAGCGCGCCAGCGCCGACGCCGCTGGATATGAGGACGATCGCGATCACGGCGAACGCGACACAGCCCCACATCATCTTCATCGAGTGGTTTGTGTGGTTCAGCTTCCTCATTTCGCTCTCCTGTCTGAGGGGGTTCTTGGCGCTAGGGATCCAGCCTAAATACAGGCCGGGGGTATGGGGAGCGGGGTCAGCCGCGCGCATTGTGCGGAGAACTACTACGAAACGAGCATCGGCAGGCGCCGGCCTAGCTTTCCGGCCTGCGATTGGTCAGCGGCGGTGGGAACTCGGAAACGGAAGTCGCAGCAGCTGGCGCGGCCGACGAGCGTCCCGGAGCGTTCCAAGCTTCCTCCCCCCCGTCTCAGCAAGCGCGTAGTCGAGGTTGCACCACGAGCCCGCGCACAGGTCGCTCGCGTCGTGCGAGCCGAGAAAGTCCGCCACCGGGCAGTGCCGCATGTCCAGAGAGCGCCCGTCGTCCTGCGCCACGTCATCAAACCGATATCCCGGACGTCCGAAGGGGAAGGTCAGGAAGGCGTTAACACTGGGACGCAGCCGGCGACCGGGTCGCGCGTGATCAGTCGCGTGACGATGCTGGTGAGGTATGCCCACTGGCGGTAGAAGTGCCAGCACACGTCGCACGTCAGCTCGATCGCGTAGCGCCGCTCGATTCCGTCTCGCTCGGGCGCTTCCAGGAACGACAGGGTGGGCGCAGCGAGCGTCACCTTCTGTCGGCTGCCGACCGTCGGCTCGCTCGGGAGGCCGGGCACGTGGCCCTCCAATCGCTCAAACGCGACTTCGGCGAGCTCAGTGACCTGCTCGCGAGTGAACCGACCAGCGGTCGGGTCGGTTCGCGAGCGATTGCGGCCTGCGATCGCTCGCCGCGCGGCCACCCGCACTACCGGTCTCCCAGCACGCACCGCAGCCACCGTGCTTGTGCCCGGGACCGCAGTGGACCGATGGTGGCCAGACAGGCGCTGACCGATCGCGAAGAGGCTCGGCTCGCCACTGTACAAGCGTGCAATACCGTTGTGCAAAAGGGCTGTATCGCTGTCCACGAGCGCGCGTCGATGGCACGCGAGACCCTACGGCCGATCGGATCGCTAACACGGTTAGGGCGAACGGATGAGCGAGACCCAGGCCTTATCGCAGGCGCTGCCACGCGGCGCTGCCACGTTTACCAAGTCGTAAGCGGATATGGCTCGAAGACAGAATGAACGACAGTCGCGGCGTCTACGATCGATGTGTGCCAGCGACGACCCGTTTCTCCGATGGTGAGCAGGTTGGTATCCGCTGGGACGCCGTGCCTTTCTCGGGCTCATCGGTGTGGGTGCGTCGTCAGTCCTGTGGGGTAGCGCTGCCGCTAGCGTGGTCTCACGGGAGCTGGGCGGCGTGAGCTCGCTGCTGCCGGCCGGGTTGCGCTCGGCGTTGCCGAGCCCGGGCGGTGGCTGGCGGATCTACTTGGTGAGCCCGCCGATGCCGACGTTCGACCCGAGGACGTGGCGGCTGCGGGTCGACGGGCTGGTCGAGCGCCCGCTGGAGCTGACCTATCAACAGTTGCTCGCGCTGCCGCGCGCCCAGCAGACCTCCGACTTTCACTGCGTGACGGGATGGTCGGTCCCCGGGGTCCGCTGGACAGGCGTTCGGTTTCGCGACCTGCTCGCTGCTGCGCGGCCGCTGTCCACCGCGCGAGCGCTGACGTTCGTCTCGGCTGAACGTCCTACGTCGACTCGCTGACTCTCGAACAGCTCCAGGCCCGGGACGCGATGATCGCCTACGGGCTCGACGGGCAGCCGTTGAGCCGTGACCACGGCGCACCCCTTCGGGTTGTGATGCCACGCATGTACGGTTACAAGGGCGTCAAGTGGCTCGAACGGATCGTCGTTGGCTCTGCCCCGGCCCCTGGTTATTGGGAGCAGCGCGGCTATGACAAGGATGCGTGGCTGGGGCACTCCAACGGATATGGCTGAACCGGCGTATGTGCGGCGCTTCTCAGGCAC
>JALYTU010000799.1 GCA_030854125.1 Actinomycetota bacterium
GGGCTGAGCAGCACGTTGGGCAGGTCCCACAGCGGACTGTCGGTAGGCAGTGGCTCGGTGGCGAACACCTCCAGGGCGGCACCCCCGAGCCGCTTCTCGCGCAGGGCGTGCACCAGCGCGGGCTCGTCGATCACCCCACCGCGGCCGGCGTTGACAAGGATCGCGCCCGGCTTGATGATCTGCAGCGCTTGCGCGTCGAGCATCCCCTCGGTCTCGTTGGTCAGCGGCAGCGTCACGACCACCGCGTCAGACCGCGCGAGCAAGTCGGTCAGTCGGTCAGTCGCGTAGACCTCGTCGACGTGCGGCGAGTCGCTGTCCCCGCGGCGGTTGACTCCGATCGTGTGCATCCCAAACGCCTTCGCCAGACGAGCGACCTCCGTCCCGATCGCCCCCAGCCCGAGCACCAGCAGGGTGCTGCCGTGCAGTTCGGGCACCGGATAGTGATCCCAATGGTGCGCGCGCTGGTCGGTCTCCAGCCGCGGTACTCCCCGGGTGAAATGCAGCAGCGCCATCAGGCAGAACTCAGCCAGTGGTCCCACGTGCACGCCGCTGGCGCTTGTGATCGCCACCCGCTCAAGCTCCTCCTCGGTCAGCCCCGCCGCCTTGACCTGCTCGCCGGTGCCCGCGGCGGTCCCCTGCACCCAGCGCAGCCCCGGGTTGCTTCGCACCACCGCCGCCAGGCCCGCTGGCGAGTCACCAGGAAGTCCGAACAACACCTCGCTGCTATTCAGCAGCTGTTGCCAGCGGCGCTCCGCGTCGGGATCACGACTGAACCCCTCCACCCCCTGATGATCGCCCGGATAGCGGACCGCAGGCAGCAGATCGGGCTCGTAGAGCACCTCGACGTTGTCACCGACCGCCCGTATCGGCTTCACCAGCTCCGGGTCAATCGGGGTGGCGATCGCCACTGTGAGGGTGCGGCTCGGGCTGTGCGTCGTCATGAGGCTCCGTTCCGGGCGAGCAGATGCTCGCACTTCTCTAGCGTCCACGAGACCTCGGTTCTTACGGTCGATCTCCGCGGTCGTTCTGAGCCCGTGGCAGGCCACGCCGCAAGATCTCCGCGAGAACGACGGCTTCGTTGTGCTCGCTGTCGCGAGCGCCGTAGACGAGCGTCACCGGACCCGCGCGCGCCCGACGCCGCAGCGCCGTCAACTCCGACCGCCGACCGCGGAGCTCCTCGACGTAGCGATGGCGAAACTCCGCGAAACGGCTCGGATCGTGCCCAAACCACTTTCTCAGCTCGGTGCTCGGCGCCAGCTCCTTCTCCCATCCATCGAGCTTCGCCCGCGCGCGGGAAACCCCGCGCGGCCACAGCCGATCCACCAGGACGCGATATCCATCCGAGGACGCCACCGGCTCATACGCGCGCTTCAAGCGGACGTCGATCGTTCACCCTCCCGCTCTGAGGCCAGCCGCCGCAGCTGATCGCCGGCACGGCGGTGAGCGATTCCCCGCGTGAACCAGACGTAGCGCATGAGCCTCTAGCGTCGTTCTGTGTCGATCTCTTACAAACAATAGGGGGCAGATCAGGTAAGACTCTCGCTCGCATCTGACGCTTAGGTAAGGATGAGGCCGGCGCGGCAACAAGCGGCACGAGCGCAGGACAAGATCGGCATCGGACGCTGGCTCAACGAAGGCGGCCACCTGGCCTCAGAAGCCGAGATTGAGCGCGAGACAGCGGTCGACGATCCCGGCCGCGGCCGTCCTGAACGTGGTAGGAAGCGGGTGCTGATCGCTGGCGGCGGAGTCGCGGGTCTCGAGACGCTGCTGGCGTTGCGCGCGCTGGCTCCAGATCGTGTCGAGATCACGATCTTGGCGCCCGAGCTGAAGTTCATCAATCGCTCGATGTCGGTCTCACAGCCGTTCAATCCTCAGCGTGTGCGTGGGCTGCGGCTGGAGGACACCGCGCACGAGCTCGGCGTTCGCTGGCATCGCGGAACGCTGGACCGCTTCGAGCACGAACGTCACCGCGCGGTCACGAGGGACGGCGATGAGCTTCCCTACGACATGCTCGTGCTCGCGCTCGGCGCGCACCCCGAGCGAGAA
>JALYTU010000800.1 GCA_030854125.1 Actinomycetota bacterium
CGCTGAGCGCCGGCGTGGTGGGCTCGGCGGCGATCGTGGCAGGACTGGGCAACATCGGCTGCCTGGCGTGCGTCGCATGCGTCGGTTGTGTCGACTGCCAGGGCTGCATCGCCTGTGCGGGCTGTGTGGGCCTGCGCGGCGCGGTCGGGCAGATCGGCCGCACCGGCTGACCAGTGCGCGGTCCGTTGCCCCAGGCTGAGTTCGAGGCCATCTTCAGTCGCGTCCCCCGGCTCACCGTGGAGGTGGTGATCGCCGCTCCGGGCCGCGGCGTCCTGCTCGCGCTGCGCGAGAGCGGCCCCTGTCAGGGGCTCTGGCACCTGCCCGGTGGCACGGTCCGCTTCGGCGAACCGGTGCGCGCTGCCGTCGCGCGCGTCGCCGACGGGGAACTCGGGCTTGCGGTCACGGCGGGCGAGCTGCTCGGGTACATCGAATACCCCAGCCACTACGCGCACGGATTGGACTCACCGGTCGGGCTCGCCTTCGCCGCGCAGGCCACTGGCGGCCCGCCCCGGGCGACAGATCTCCACGGGCGCTGCGAGTGGTTTGCGCACCTTCCCGGCGAGATCCACGACGAGCAGCGCGCCTTCCTGACCCGGTCTCTCGGTCTGTCCTGACGGCCCCCGCCGGTCAGAGCTGGCCGCGCACCGCACCGGCCGGATAGCGGGCGCTGTGGACGTTGACGTAGTGGCCACTGGGATCATGCTCGATCGCGGTGATCGCCGCGGCGCTGGCGTGGGTGCAGCCCTGATGGTGCAGCGCCGGCGCCGTGGACAGCGGGACCAGCACCGGACCGGGGGTTCCCCGGGGACCGGTGTGGATGTGAGCGACCGTCGCACCCAGGAAGCCATGCAGATGGGCAAATCGCCAGCACACGACCGATCCGCCGTGGATTGCGATCACCCCGACACCGGTGCCATGCGGGGCTCCGTGCGGGCGCTCGGCGCGGCCGCTCATCGTCACCCGGTAGACGTGCAGCGGCCTGTTCGCCGACGCCGTCGCATGGCCGTGTGCCGAAGTCCCGCCGCATCCCGCCACGCTCATCGCGACAGCGGCGGCCCCCGCCGCAAACCGCTGTCCTCGCACGATCACTCCTAGGTTCGCCGTCATACCGTGACGGTGGCGAAACGAGCTAAGACCCCGCCAAGGCGCCGGTGAGAGTGCGCTTACGGCCGAGGGGTGTCCCCGCCCGGCGAAGCCGGCGCTGGAGGTTCCGGCTGACCGGTGGCCACGGGCTCCTGCGGGACACCGGGCTCGCGCGAAGCGCCCGGCTCCTTGATCGCCTGGGCGGCCCGGCCAAGCTTCTCAGACAAGGTCCCCTCCCCCTTGGCGATGTCGCGCAACTCCGCCGCGTCCTGCTTGACGCTCTCGGATCCGCCGCGCTTGTCAACGACCTGCCTGGCGCGGCCGGCGATCTGCTTCCAGTCCATCGGTACCTCCCTTAGAGGGGCGTGAAGCCACCGTACTGCCTCACCCGCGATCGACAAAGCTCGTTGGATCCAGCGCCGCCAGTGCCCGAGTGACTCGCCCGGTCCGCCGGCCGCCGTCCTCGTCAGCCTCCTTGCGCGCGACCGCGGCGCGCACCGCGACGCCGCCGGCAAAGCGCAGCGGCTCGGGCGGCATCGCGCCCCCTGGCAGGCGACAGAGTCCCTCGGGTCCGGGATGGTCGTCCTCTCCGAGGGCGATCGCGGCGAGCACGTCCCCGGCGGTATAGGCGGGACCGACGCCACTGCCCGAGAAGCCGGCCCCGACGATCACTCCCGGGCGTTCGGGCAGCTCGGCGAAGAACGGCAGGCCGTTGATCGAGTAATCGACGGGGCCCCGCCATGACCGGGGCGCGGGCACGTCGGCGAGCATCGGGAAGACGTAATGAAACTGGCCGGTGATGTCACGGGCGCGAGGTGAGCTGCCCAAGAATCCGGGCCTGATCTGCCCGCGCAGCGCAACCCCGCCCCCGCCCTTACCGAACACGACGCGTCCGTCCTCGGACTGGCGGTAGTAGTTGACCAGCCGACGAGAGTCCGAGATCCCCAGCCCGTGACGCC
>JALYTU010000801.1 GCA_030854125.1 Actinomycetota bacterium
GAGCATCACCGCGCTGGCCGTGCCCGAGCAGGCCGTCACCGAGACGCTGGCGCCCGCCGGCTGATCGGTCATCGCGTCGCGGCGCCGACGCCGCGACACCCGGCGCTGACAGACTGTGGCCATGATGGATCCGACCGACGCGGCCGTCGCGCGCGATCGTCTCTCGCCTCGCCCCGATGGCCGACTCACCCGCCGCTCGCGCGCCGCCAGTGCATTGCGCCGCTTCTGGAGGCTCGCCTGGGACGCCAACATCACCGGGCAGGCGGCGATGATCGCCTACAACATGCTGCTCGGGGTCATCCCGATCGCGCTGCTCGGGTTGTTCGTCGCCGGGCAGGTGCTGTCCAGCCACTCGGTCCAGCAGAGCGTCGTCACCGATCTGCGCGAGGTGTTCCCCGGTACCGCCGAGCCCACGCTCAACCAGCTGCTGATCCAGATCACCAACTCGACCACGAGCACGGGCGTGCTCGCGCTGGTGGCGAGCCTATGGCTCGGGTCGTCGTTTTGGGGCGCGCTGGACACCGCGTTTGCGCGCGTCTATGACTGCAGCGCGCGCAAGTGGCTGGAGCAGAAGCGCTTCGGCCTCTCGATGCTGCTCGTCGTGCTGATGTTCATGGTCGCCACAGTGGGAGTGCCAACTGCGCAGAGCTTCCTGCGCGCGGGGGTGGCCGGCCTGCCGTTTGATCTCGCCCACGTCACCGTGCTCGTCTACATCGGCTCGCTCGCCTTCGGGGTCGCGCTGTTGTTCGGCTGCCTGACGATCATCTACACGCGCGTGCCCAACCGGCGCGTTCCGTGGCGAGCGGTCTGGCCCGGAACGCTGGGCGCGACCCTGGCGATCGTCGTGATCGACTACGGCTTCCCCTTGTACCTGTCCAACATCTCGACGATCGCACGCTTTGAGAGCACGATCGTGTTCGTGTTGATCATGCTCGGCTGGTTTTACGCGCTGGCGCTGATCATCCTCAGCGGCGCGGTGGTCAACGCGCTGCGCCTGCGCCGGATCTGATCGATCCGGTGCACCGGTTCGGCGAGACCCACTGGCGGCGACGCGGCCGGGTTGTTAGCGTGCCGTCCGTGGCCAGCGAGGGCGACCCCCAGCAGCTTCACGGCGGCCGGCTCGTCGCGCGTGGACTACGCGCCGCCGGGGTCAGCACGCTGTTCACGCTCTCGGGCGGACACCTGTTCTCGATCTATGACGGCTGCCGCGCGGAGGGCATCGAGATCGTCGACGTCCGCCACGAGCAGACCGCGGCGTTCGCGGCCGAGGGGTGGGCGAAGGTGACCCGCTCACTCGGAGTCTGCGCGCTGACCGCCGGGCCCGGGGTGACCAACGGGATGAGCGCGATCGCCTCGGCGCGCGAGAACCACTCGCCGGTGCTGGCTCTCGGCGGTCGTGCGCCGGCCTTCCGCTGGGGCCAGGGCTCCCTGCAGGAGATCGATCACGTGCCCTTCGTCGCCCCGCTGACCAAGCTTGCGGCGACCGCCGGCTCGACCGCCGAGATCCCGGAGCTGCTCCACGGGGCGATGCGGACGGCCCTTGAGCCCCACTCCGGTCCCGTCTTTCTGGACTTCCCGATGGACTACGTGTTCATGGAGTCAGACGCTCCGGCGATCACTGAGCCGCTGCCCGAGCCCTGGCGGGGTTCCGGCGCCAACGGTGATCAGATCGAGCGGGCCGCCGCGCTGCTGCGCGACGCTCAGCGCCCGGTGATCATGGCCGGCTCGAACCTGTATTGGGGCCACGGTGAAGACGCGCTGTGCGCGCTCGCCGAGACGTTGCGGATCCCCGTGTTCCTCAACGGGCTGGGACGCGGCTGCCTGGCCGCCGATCACGAGCTGGCCTTCTCGCGCACGCGCAGCACCGGTCTGGGCGGCGCCGACGTGGCGTTGGTGATCGGCGTTCCGCTCGATTTCCGTCTCGGCTTCGGAGCCGCCTTTGACGCCGACTGTTCGGTGATCGCGATCGACGTCGCCCCGCCCGAGCGCCCGCACCCGCGGCCGGTCGCGGCCGAGCTGTCCGGAGCCCTGCCGGCCACGC
>JALYTU010000802.1 GCA_030854125.1 Actinomycetota bacterium
AGGTAGCGCATCGTCCGTCTGGATGTCCGCGCGGCCCGTCCAGTCCTCGACTCGCCCGATGTCGATCTCAGGCAGTCGGCCGCCGAGGGCGCCCGATCGCTCCGGCGGGTTCGTCGCGTGTCCCGAAGCGTGTCCCGAACTCAGCAATTCTGACCCCACTTGAGGGCAGGTGAGGGCAGCGAATACCGCGCTACAGAGCCAATCTGCCTTCCTCTTGGATACATGGTAAGGAAGGGGTCTCCGGTTCGAGTCCGGAAGAGGGCTTGGGTGGAATCGCCTGCTAAGACGCAGTTTTCGGTAGCCGTTCAGTCGTCCGGGTTTCCATAAGCAGGATTCAGCGGCTGGGCCACCGAATCTCGGCGTGTGGAGCGGGCTGAAGCGGAGGCGATCTATGACGCGGGTCGTGGGCGGTGTGTGGAGGTTCTGCTCGAGATGGCGGGTCGGCAGCAGCGTTTCGAGGAGCGCCTGGGTCGGCTTGAGGAGAAGGGCAGGTCGAGTTCGCGTAACAGCTCGATCCCGCCGTCGCAGGATCCGCCCAGGACGCGTCAAGAGCGGCGCGCGTTAGCTCGTGAGAAGGCGAAGGAGCTGCTCAAGGAGGATCGGGCGCAGCGCAAGGCCGGCGGGCAGGCGGGTCATCCTGGTGTGGGGCGGGAGTTGCTGCCCGAGGAAGAGATGAGCGAGATCGTCGACCATTACCCGACCGAATGCCACGGCTGCGGCCACGAGTTTGGCGACGGGGAGAAGGTGCCGCGGTCCGGCGCTGGGCGCCATCAGGTCGCGGAGCTGCCGCCGATCACTGTGTTCTACACCGAGCATCGCACGCAGCGGTTGCGCTGCCCCGAGTGCCGCAAGCGCACCAGGGCGGCGCTCGGCGTTGTGGGCGAGTCGGCGTTCGGGCCGAACCTTCAGGCGGCGGTCGTGACGCTGACCGCTAGGAACCGGATCTCGCAGCGGGACATGAGCGAGCTCGCGGGTGAGTTGTTCCAGGTCGGCGTCTCGACCGGCGCGGTCGCCGCGATCTGGGCGCGCGCCGGCCGGCTGCTCAAGGGTCCGCACGAGCGGCTCACCGCCCAGGTGCTGGGATCGGGGGCGATTAACGTCGACGAGACGGGCTGGTTCCTCAAGGGCTGCAATCGCACGATGTGGACCGCCGCGACTCCTGAGGGCGCGGTCTTCAAGATCATGGCCGACCGCCACCGCGACCGCCTCACCGACCTGATCGGCGCGGCGTTCGGCGGTGTCGTGACCAGCGACCGGTGGTGGGCCTACGACCTGATCGATCCCGCGCAACGCCAGGCCTGTTGGAGTCATCTCCAACGCGACTTCCGCAGCCACACCGAAGGACTCCTCCCCGAACAGCGGGCGTTCGGGCAAGCCGGTCTCGCGCTGACCAGCCGGCTGTTCGCCGTGTGGCACGCCTTCACCGCTCACCGCGACCGCGATCGCCTCGCGATAGACATGACCCCGATCGAGAACGAGCTGCGAGCGCTGCTTGAGCACGCCGCCCGCAAAAGCAAGCACTGCCGCTACCACCGCCGCTTCGCCAACAACCTGCTGAAGATCTGGCCCGCGCTCTGGACATTCACCACGACCAACGGCGTGGAGCCGACGAACAACGCCGCGGAAAGAGCGCTCCGCGGACCCGTGATTCACCGCAAACTCAGCTACGGCAACCAATCCGACGAGGGCGAGCGAACCACCGAACGCGCGCTCTCAGCATCCGTAACCTGCCGCCTCCAACACCGCTCCCTCTACGACTACCTCAGCCAACTCTTCACCGCGCACCTACACGGCGGAGCCCTCCCAGCGCTTCTCTGAACCGACCCCGCCAGGACCCGGGGAACTGAACGGCTACAGAAATATGGTGATTTGCAGCGCTTTAGGTTTTCTCAAGTGCTCTCAAGTGGGCTCAAATCACGCGATCTCGGGACATTTCTCGGGACACTTTTCGCGCCGTTGCGGCGCGACCCCGGCGCGGCGTATCGTGCACTTGGAGGGATCCAGATGACGAGACAGCTCACGCGTTCAGAGTCCGTGTC
>JALYTU010000803.1 GCA_030854125.1 Actinomycetota bacterium
ACGTCGCGGCCATGGCCGCGATGAACAAACCTGCGGACGACCCGCGTCTCATCGAGCGGATCGTAGGGTGACGCGCCAGCCGACCAGGCGGGCTGGCTTGAGCCGGATGCGGTGAGAGTCGCTTGTCCGGTTCTTAGGGGGGCCTAGCGCTGAGAGGCGCTGGGCCTACCCGACCGCAGCAGCCACGAAGGCGTCGCTTCCGCTTCGGCATCGGGCTGGTCGGAAGCGGCAGTCCGAGCTGTCCGATGACGCCCGAATGCGTGGCTGGTGCTTCGTGGAGGCAGGTCTGTCGTTGGCGCCCTCGACGCCGCCAAGCCGCTTCTGCATTCGCATCGATTCCGAAGCGAGTTGTGTGCCTCGTCGGGGTTCCGGTGTCTCGCGGGGCGTTCTTCGTCGCTTCCGGGGCCCCCATTTGTCACTCCCTGACCGGGCATTTCATCGGGCGGGTCTTACGGGACAGCCCGGGCCCTGATGCCGCGGGATCGGTCTGCCGGCCGGGCGTGTCCCGGTGGGCGTTCGGCGGATTCCAGCGATCATCGCAACAGTAGTGGTCCGATCTCCTCGATCGGCTTGCTGAAGCCTAGGCGTTTGCGCGGTCGGTCGTTGAGTTCGGTGGCGACCCAGTCGAGGTCGATGGCGTTGTGCACTGACAGGTCACTGCCCTTGGGGAAGTACTGGCGTAGCAACCCGTTGGTGTTCTCGTTGGTGGCGCGTTGCCACGGGGCGTGCGGGTCACAGAAGTAGATGTCGATGTCAGCATCGACACTGACCTGTTTCCAGTCGCGCATCTCCGGCCCTTGGTCCCAAGTCAGCGATGCTCGGAGGATCTCGGGGATCGTCTGGATCTTGGCGGCCAAGGCATCGCGGACCTGCTCGGGCTTATAGCCGTCGGGGAGGTGCACGAGCATCGTGTAGCCAGTGGTGCGCTCCACCAGCGTGCCGATCGCTGAGAGGTTGCGCTTGCCGATGATCAGATCGCCCTCCCAGTGCCCGGGGACGGCGCGGTCATCGGCCTCGGCGGGACGCTCGACGATGTTGATCATGTCGGGGATGCGGTTCTTGCGCTGCCCGGACTGGCGGCACGGGCGGCGAAGTGCCCGTCCGGTGCGCAGACACCGCGTGAGGTCGCGGCGCAGCGCTCCGCGGGACTGCACGTAGAGGGATTGGTAGATGGTTTCGCTCGACACCCGCATCTCCGGATCTGCAGGGAATTCCCGGCGCAACCGGCCGGCGATCTGCTCGGGGGAGTAGCGCCGTTGCAAATCTTGCTCCACCTTCTTTCGCAGCGCCAGGTTGGTCGTCAGCTTGGAGGGCTTGGGGCGCCCGGCGCGCTCATAGGCGAGCGCGTGCGCAGTCGTCGCGCGATACGGCTGCCCAGAGCAACCGGCGTTGCGGGCCAACTCGCGGCTGATCGTTGACGGGCAGCGCCCAAGTCGCCGAGCGATCGCGCGCATCGACTCGCCACCTGCGCGCGCGAGCGCAATCTCCTCGCGCTCTGAGAACGTCAGACAGCGGCCCTGCAGATCCCGACCGCGACGGGGGCGCACCCCGCCGGCCGCGACCAGCCATCGAGCTCCCTTCTTGCGATAGGTACCAGCCTCGGCCGCCGCGTCCGTGATGAACTCACCGCGCTGCATCGCTGCCCAGAACCGCTGCACAACCTCAGTGACCATTCGGTCAGAGAACCTCGCCATCGACGCCTCCATTCACCCGCCACGATCGACGAGCACCCCCAAGTCACACCCCCCGTTCGTCGGATCAGACAGCGCGCCGATCGCCGCGGCGCCTCGCCCTCGGGCTTGGCTTCGCGACGACCGGCGCGCTACTCAACCACGACGGCCGGATGGCTCAGGAAGTCCCTCAATCTGCAGGAGTGTTGCGACCACCGCGAGAACCCAAGGTTCGGCTTGTGGGACGGCGGGTCATGAGCGCCACCGCAGCGGGAACAAAACGTCGCCGAACCGGCAATGGTGTCCGGGAATTGTCCTTCTCAGATGTTGTGAGTGGCGGCTACGCCCAGGCGGGCCGGTGACATCAG
>JALYTU010000167.1 GCA_030854125.1 Actinomycetota bacterium
CCTCCGCGCCGGTAAAGCGGAAGGTGCGTTCCCGGATGGCCATCGCGTCTCTTCCTGAAAGAGTTGGGGGGCTCTAAGACGCCTTGATGCCCCGCGCGCACCCTGACTCGCAACCATGACCCGCGACGACGCCCAGGCCCTGGACGCCGCCGACCCGCTGGCGGCCATGCGCGAGCGGTTCGTCGGCGCCGACGAGGCGCTGGTCTACCTGGACGGCAACTCACTGGGCCGCCTGCCGCGGGGGACGGCGCAGCGACTGCAGACGGTGATCGAGCATGAGTGGGGGTCGCGGCTGATCCGCGGCTGGGAGGAGGGCTGGATGGAGTTGCCGCTGCGGGTTGGAGACCGGCTCGGCGAGCTCGCGCTCGGGGCGCGCGCCGGGCAGGTCGCGGTCGCTGACTCAACCACGGTCTGTTTCTACAAGCTGGCGACGGCCGCAATCGCGGCGCGTCCGGGTCGCACGGAGATCATCACCGACCACGACAACTTCCCCACCGACCGCTACGTGCTCGAGGGCCTCGCCGCCGCCCATGGGCTCACCATCCGCTGGCTGCGCGGTGGCTCTGGCTTTGGCCCCCAGCCCGAGCAGGTGGCGGCGTTGGCCGGCGAGCGGACCGCTCTGATCGCGCTTTCGCACGTCGCCTACCGGTCGGCCTTCGTGCTCGACCTGCCGGCGATCACCGCGATCGCGCACGATGCCGGGGCGCTCGCGCTCTGGGATCTGTCCCACAGCGCCGGGGCCGTCCCGATTGGGCTGGACGCCGCCGGCGTCGACCTCGCGGTCGGCTGTAGCTACAAATACCTCAACGGCGGACCCGGGGCGCCGGCCTTCCTCTACGTCGCCGCCGAGCACCAGGCAACGCTGCGCCAGCCCGTGTGGGGCTGGTTGGGCCGCGATGACCCGTTCGCGATGGCGCCCGGTTTCACACCCGCCCCCGGGATCACGGCGATGCTCTCCGGGACCCCGCCGGTGCTCGCGCTCAGTGCCGTGCAGGCGAGCCTCGAGCTGTTCGCGCAAGCCGGACTGGACGCCGCGCGGGCCAAAGGGTCGGCGCTCGGGGAGTACGCGATCGCAATCGCGGATGCGTGGCTGGCGCCGCACGGTGTGCGGGTCGCCTCACCGCGTCAGAGCGCTCGCCGCGGATCCCACGTCGCCCTGGCCCATCCCGACGCTCGGGTGCTGTGCCGGGAGCTGATCGCCGGCGGCGTCATCGTCGACTTCCGCGAGCCCGACATCGTTCGTGCGGGGCTCTCGCCGCTGACCACCAGCTTCGCCGATGTGCGCAACGGTCTGGCGACCCTGCGTGACCTGCTGGCTTCGCGGTAGCTCAGCGGGAGTCAGCGGTCGGCGCGCCCGGGACGCCGAGACCAACGGCGATCGTCTGCGCCTCGACGTCGGCGGTCCGCGGCTCCTCGGGGAACCGTTGCTCGGCGCGCTCCACCATCGCGGTCAGCTCCTGCGCCACCGCACGGGCATCGGCCAACAGCCGGGCGCGCTCCTGCCAGACCACGTCGGTCTCGACGTCCAGAGCTTCGAGCCTGTGCTTGGCCTGCTCGGTGATGGCAGTGGCGTTCTCGGCCGCATCGGTCACGCACTGCTCAGCCCGCTCATGAGCCAGCCGCGTCGTCTCGTGCGCCTTGTCGTGGGCGACGACGAGAATCGAGGCGGTCTGCTCGCCGAGGCGCTCGATCTCCTCCGTGATCGAGATCGCGGGCTCCTCGTCAGGACGCGTGGCCCGCAGTTCGGAGAGCTCGCGCTCCAGGGCGGCGATGCGCTCGTCGACGGCTGAGCGGCTGTATCCCAGCGGCGCGACCGCGAACCGGCTCGGGGCGCCGTCGGGCTCGGGAGAGGGAACGTCGTCGAGCACGTCAAACGCCTGGGTCTCCTCGGGATCCGCCGCGGGGACCGTCGGGCGAGTGACCTGCCCGAGTTCAAGGCCGGCCAGAGCGCCGCGCACACGGTCGCGCAGGTGAGTCATGCGCGTGCCGACGCGTGGCCGGACATCGTCGTCAGCCTCGTCTCGGGCCCGGGGCTGATCTCCGGGCCAGGACTCGGGCTCGGGCTCGGCGAACGGGCCTGACGCCCAGTAGGGCGCCGACGCATCTGAGATCGCCGGCTCGACGTCATGCCCAGTGGGCTGCTCGCCCGCGTCGGGCGGCCTCTCGAAGTAGCTCACGACTCACTCCTTCAGGTTGCGGACTCAACGCGAATTCGCCGCGATCGCCCGCTTCCCTGTCGGCTGCAACGCCGCCCGCAAAATTGAGACCCGGTCAGCCGGCGGGCAGGGCAACCCGCGCGGCGGCCGCCCGGGCCAGAGCGGCGTGGTGGCGTCCGGTCCCACCCAACAGCGCGGCATTGAGCTGCGCGCGCTTGTAGAACCAGTGGACGTCGGCCTCCCAGGTGAACCCGATGCCCCCGTGAGCCTGGATCGCCGAGGCGACGACGTCTCGTCCGCCGCCGGCGGCGGCGGCGGCGGCCAGGGCCGCGGCTTCGCCCAGACGCTCGGGGTCGGCGTCGGCGGCCCAGGCGGCGAAGTAGGCCGTCGATCGCGTGCTCTCGGTGTACAGGAGCATCTGCGCGCAGCGGTGCGCGACGGCCTGGAAGGAGCCGACCGCGACCCCGAACTGCTTGCGGTCCTTGACGTACGCGAGCGTCATCTCCAGCGAACGCTGGCAGACCCCGACCATCTCGGCGGCGATCCCCGCCAGGGCGCGTGCCGCTGCGCCGCGCTCGAGTGGCTCTCCGTCGCCGCTGACGCGGGCGAAGCGGCGGGTCGGATCGATCGTCTCCACGGTCTCGCTCTCGGGCGCCGTGACCAGCAGCGCCTCATCGCCGTCGAGCACGACGGCGACATCCGCGCCCTCGCCATCGAGGACCAGCGCGCGCGGGCCCAGCCCTGCGGTCAGCTCGCCGCTGGCCAGCCCCGGCAACCAGCGCGATCGCTGCGCCTCAGAGCCGCCGGCCTGGATCACCGCGGCGGCCAGGCCGCAGGACAGAAACGGCGTCGCGGCACAGGCGTAGCCCAGCTCCTCGAGCAGCACGGCGAGCTCGACCGCACCCAGGCCCTGGCCCCCGTACTCCTCGGCGACGGCGATCCCGGGCCAGCCGAGCCCGACGATCTCGCTCCACAGGCCGGTGTCATATTCGCGGCTCTCGGCTGCCACGCGAACGCGGGCCAACGGCGAGCGCGCCGCCAGCAGCTCGCGCGCGACCCCCTTGATCTCGCGTTGGTCCTCGGTCAGATCGAAGTCCATGCCGCCTCCTCGGTGTCCTGCTGCCCGGCGCGCATCGGCTCAGCGCGCCTTGGGCAGGCCGAGCACACGCTCGGCGACGATGTTCTTGAGCACTTCCGTGGTACCGCCCTCGATCGAGTTGCCCCGCGCGCGCAGCAGCTCATACGCCCACCGGCCGCCGGCTTCGAGCGCGACGGGCCCGAGCAGATCGGCGGCGAACTGGGTGAGCTGCTGATTGGTCTCAGACCACATCCACTTGGTCAGCGAGCCCTCGGGCCCCGGCTGACCGTACTTCTCGATCGTGGTCAGACCGCGGTAGGCCGTGAGGCGCAGCACCTCGGCCCGGAGGTGCAGCTCGCCCAGGCGATCGGCGACGACCGGATCGTCGAGCAAGCCGCGACCAGCTGCCTCGTCGATCAGGCGGTCCAGCAACTGCCGCAGGCGGACCTGCAGGAAGAAGGCGAGACCGGCGCGTTCGTTCATCAGGGTCGTCAGCGCGACCCGCCAGCCATTGCCGACGCCCCCGAGCACGTTCTCATCCGGGACGCGAGCCCCGTCGATGAACAGCTCGTTGAACTCGTTCTCGCCGGTGATCTGACGCAGCGGGCGGACCTGCACTCCCTCCTGCTCCATGTCCATCAGGAAGTAGGTCAGACCCTTGTGCTTGGGCGCGTCGGGGTCGGTCCGCGCGACGAGCATGCACCACTTCGAGTACTGCGCGCCGCTGGTCCAGACCTTCTGCCCGGTGATCACCCAGTCATCGCCGTCGCGGACGGCGCGGGTCTTGAGACTGGCCAGGTCTGAACCGGCGTCGGGCTCGGAGAAGCCCTGGCACCAGATCTCCTCGGCGGTGAGGATCGGGTTCAGGTAGCGCTCCTTCTGCTCGCCGGTGCCGTAGGCCATGATCGTCGGGCCCGCCAGCAGCAGCCCGAGCACGTTGGCCGGCAACGGCGCGCCCGACCGACCCAGCTCCTCGAAGAAGATCGCCGATTGCGTGAGGGTGGCGCCCCGGCCTCCGTACTCGACCGGCCAGTGCACCGCCGCCCACCCGGCGTCGGCCAGCTCACGCTGAAAGTCGCGGCGCCAGCGGTAGTGCGCGTCCTCGTCGCGCTCGGGCTCGATACCGGCGTCGTGGGCGTCAAACCATGCCCGCAGCTCGTCACGGAAGGCGAGCTCGTGGTCGTTGAAGGTCAGATCCATGGACTCTCCTTGCGGCGGGCAACGGGCGGAGGACCGCGACGATAGCCCGTCCGGAAGGCCGGAGGAACCACGACGCGCCGCTACACCACGCTCTCGCGGCTTGTCAACGCCTAGGATCTCGCCGTCTGCAAAACCGGCCCCGGTCACTGCACCGGAGCTCCAGGGCGCGCGCAGCCGATTGATCACGTGAACCTCACCTCCGATCCGCAGCCTCCCAGCACCCTCACACCCCGCGTGGCGATCATCGGCGCCGGTTTCGGGGGCATCGCCGCCGCGATCGAGCTCCGCCGCCACGGACTCACCGACGTGACGATCCTCGAGGCCGCCGATGACCTCGGCGGCACCTGGTTTCACAATCACTACCCGGGCGCGGCCTGCGACGTCCCCAGCCATCTCTACTCCTACTCGTTCGCCCAGCGGCGCGACTGGTCGCGGTTGTGCTCGCCGCAATCAGAGATCCTCGCCTACCTCAAGGCGGTGGCGCGCGAGCATGGCGTTTCCCCGCTGATCCGGACCGGCTGCCGAGTGACGTCGTGTGTTCACGATGACGCGACCGGTCGCTGGCGGATCGAGATCGAGGGCGGCGCGCCGATCGAGGCCGATGCCGTGGTGCTCGCCACCGGACAGCTCAACCAGCCGGCGATCCCGGACCTGCCCGGGCGCGAGGCGTTCGCCGGACACAGCTTCCATTCTGCGCGCTGGGACCATGGCTATGACCTGGCCGGCAAGCGCGTGGCGGTGATCGGCACCGGCGCCAGCGCAGTCCAGTTCGTCCCCCGGATCGCCCCCACGGTCGACACGCTGGCCGTGTTTCAGCGAACCGGCAACTGGATGCTCCCGCGCGAGAACCGCCGCTATTCCGCCTGGGTCCGGGCGCTGATCGAGCGCGTGCCGGCGATCAACTGGCTGCGCCGGCGGTGGATCTTTCACTACGGGGAGCTGCTGACCCTGCTGATCCGCCATCCGCGCACCGTGGGGCGGATCGGCATGCTGCGCTCGACCCTGTTCATGCGCCGCCAGCTGCCTGATCCTGCCGTGCGCGCCAAGGCCTGGCCCGACTACACCTTCGGATGCAAGCGCATCCTCTTCAGCTCGCATTACCTGCCCACGCTCGGCCGTCCCAACGTCGAGCTGGTCACCGACGCGATCACCGAGATCACGCCGGGTGGGCTCCGGACGGCGGACGACCGCGAACGCCCGCTGGACTGCATCATCTGGAGCACCGGGTTCCGGCCCACCGAGTTCATGTTCCCGATGGACGTGCGGGGCGTGGGCGGGCAGCGGCTGGCCGATGCCTGGGCGGGGGGCGCCCATGCCCATCTCGGCCTCACCGTTCCGGGGTTTCCCTCCCTGTTCGTGATGTACGGCCCGAACACGAACACCTCGGGCGGCTCGATCATCTTCTACCTCGAACTGCAGGCCGCCTACATCCGCCAGGCGCTCGAGCACCTGCAACGCGGCGGCTACCGCTCCGTCGAGGTCCGCGCCGACGTCGAGGCGACCAGCGATCGCGAGGTCCAGCGGCGCTTCGCGGGCACGGCGTGGACCGAATGTGACTCGTGGTATCGCAATGAGTCGGGGCGGATCGTCGCCAACTGGCCGGGCTACATGCGCGAATACGCACAGCGCACCGAGACCTTCGAGCCCTCCGAGTACGTCTTCCGCTGATGCGGCGTTCGCGCGCGGTCAGCCGGCGGCGCGCAGCGCCGCCCGTTCCTTTTCGGGGTCGAGCCCGAGCGCCGGAAGCTCAGCTCGCGCCGGGGGCCGCCCGGGCAGGCTTCCCAGCCACGCCCACGTGTCGCGCACGGTCTCGCTGACCGGGCGACAGCACAGTCCCGCCGCGTGGACGCGGGTGACGTCGGCGGCGTGCAGCGCGCTGGCCTCGTGCCCGGGGGGAATCCAGATCGGCAGCTCGATCCAGGGCTCGATCCCGGCCGCGTGCACCGCCGCGGGCGCGAGCCAGCGCAGCTCAGTCCCCGGTGGGGCAGCCACCTCCCGGCAGGCCTCCAGCAGCGAGCGCATGGTTGCGTGACCGGCGTGGCTGACCGTGTTCAGCGGCCCCGCGACCCCGGCGGCGCCGGCCGTGAGCGCGAACGCCGCGAGATCCCGGCAG
>JALYTU010000804.1 GCA_030854125.1 Actinomycetota bacterium
CGCATGAGCCGCGTCGAGGCTCTGGGCCGGTTTCTGTGGGACTTCGTGGTCGGCGACGACTGGCGGATCGCCGTGGCGGTCGTGGTCGCGCTGGGGACCACCGCGATCGTGGCCGCCGCGGGCGCCTCCGCGTGGTGGATCCTGCCGGTGGGCACTGTGCTCGTGCTCGGGCTGTCGGTCTGGCGGGTCGCCCGACCCGCTGGTTAGCCGCGGGCCGAGCCGGGCCCTCCCGTGGCTGACGTGGTTGCGCTGCCCCTGGCGCTGGTCGCGCTGGCCAGCACGCTGATCATCGCCGGCCTCCGGCCTCCCCGGGTCCCGGAGGCCGGCGTGGCCGTCCTCGGGGCGCTGATTCTCATCTCGGTCGGCGCCATCAGCCTGACTCGCGCCGAGGCGGCGCTACGTGATCTTGGCGGCACCATCGCGTTTCTCGCCGCGCTGCTGCTGATCGCCGAGGGGTGCCGGCGCGAGGGCCTGTTCGCGGCGCTGGGCGGGCTGATCGCCACGCGGGCGGGTGGGGACGCGCGCCGGCTGCTGGCGCTCGTGTTCGCCCTGGCCACCGCGGTGACGATCGTGCTCGGACTCGACGCGACGGTCGTCCTGTTGCCGCCGATCGTGCTCGCCACCGCCCGGCGCGTGCGCCGCGATCCTCGCGTCCCGCTGTACGCGTGCGCCCACCTGGCCAACTCCGCTTCGCTGCTGCTGCCCGTATCAAACCTGACCAACCTGCTCGCGTTTCGCGCCAGCGGGCTTACCTTCACCCACTTCGCGCTGTTGATGACACTGCCCACCCTCGGGGTGGTGGCGGTGGCCTGGGTGGTTCTCTCGCGTTGGCGACCGGTGGCGGGCGATGGTCCTGGGCGCGCGCGTGGCGACCATGAAGGCGCAGGGGTGCCGCTCGTCGCCGGCGACGAGCCTGGTCCGGCAGCTCCGCTGCCGCGGTTTGCGGTCACCGTGCTCGCGCTCACCCTGATCGGGTTCGCGGTCAGCTCGTCGATCGGGATCGCGCCGGTGTGGGTCGCGGTGGCCGGGGCCGTGGTGGTCAACCTGCCCGCCCTGCTCGCTGGCCGCAGCGCTCCGACGGCGCTCAACCGTGCCGTCGAGCCGGGCTTTCTCATCTTCGTCCTGGGTCTCGGTGTCATCGTCGCCGCCGCGGGCCTCCACGGCGTCACCGCGGCGGTCCGTGACGTGGTCCCCAGCGGTGGCTCGCTGCCTGACCTGTTGCTGATCGCGGCGATCAGCGCGGTCACGGCCAACCTCGTCAACAACCTGCCGGCGACGCTGATCCTCGTTCCCGTCACCGCCGGTCTCGGCGCCGGTCCCGTGCTCGCTGTGTTGATCGGCGTCAACGTCGGACCTAACCTCACCCCGATCGGCTCGCTGGCCACACTGCTCTGGCGGCGGGTGCTGGCCGCAAATGGGATCCGCTACCCCGGTCGGGAGTTCATCACCCTGGGGCTGATGACCGTGCCGGCGGCGGTCGTCCTCGCGACTGTTCTGCTCTGGCTGGGACTCCGAGTCTGAGCGATTCAAGTCATCAACCGGACGCGGCGGCCACCGACCGGTGGGGGCGGGAAGGTTTCGGGGGCCTCGGATACAGCCAGACGCACGAGCGGCGGTCCCACGGGGCCGCCGCTCGTCGTTGTGAACGCGTCCGGCGGTTAGGATGGCGCGATGCGCCGTTCGCTCGTCCTCGTGCTCGTCACCCTGGCCTCCGGGGGCGTGCTCGCCGCGGCCGGTCCTGCCTCCGCCGCGACCTTGCTGCCCGCTCTGTTCGCTCGTCAGATCGCGGCCCTCAACCGGTCACCGGCGGCGCCGGCGGTCCTGCTTCCGGCGTCACTCGCGCTCGACGCGCGCCATCTCTTCCCGAGCGGCGGTCCCTCCGGGCGCAGCTATGACCTCGAGCTCGGAGCCGTCCGCGGCTGCCGCGGGGCCGACGCCTGTTTCGTGGCGGCGTTCACGGCGAGCCGGGCGTCGACCACGTTCGGCCGGGCGGTGACCGTACGCGGAGCGAGCCGGGCCGGCTTTGTCCCCCTC
>JALYTU010000168.1 GCA_030854125.1 Actinomycetota bacterium
GAGTGCGGCGGATTCCTGAGCGGGGGGGCTGCCGTTCGCGTCCTGCGCGGTGAATCGCTCGACGGCGATCTGCCCGTTGGCGCCGGGGTAGGTTGCTCGGGCCGTCCCCACGTGGCCGACGAGCGTCAGCGCCGCGGTCAGTGCGCAGAGCGCGACGGCGAGCACGCCACGTATGCGGCCGCGGAGGCGGCGGAACCCGACGGGCGTCAGTGACAGGGAACGACTTACCAGCGGTAGTGGGCGAAGGCCTTGTTGGCCTGCGCCATGCGGTAGATGTCGTCCTTGCGCTTGTAGGCGTTGCCCTGTTGCTGCTGGGCGTCGAGCAGCTCGTTGGCCAGGCGCTGCGCCATCGAGCGCTCGCGGCGATCACGCGCGAAATTGACCAGCCAACGCACGGCTAGCGTCCGGGCCCGGCGAGCGGGCACCTCGACGGGCACCTGATAGGTCGCGCCCCCGACTCGCCGTGAACGGACTTCGAGCACGGGGGTGAGCGCCTTGACGCCGGCCTCGAGCACTTCCACGGCGGGCTTGCCGGTCCGCTCCTCGAGGATCGCCATCGCGTCGTAGACCAGCTTCTCGGCGGTCGACTTCTTGCCGTCCTGCATCACCTTGTTGATGACCTGCTGGACGAGACGGTTGCGATGAACGGCATCCGGCTCGACCGGCCGGATCTGGGCAGCAGCGCGACGGGGCATTACTTGGCCTTCACGCCGTACTGCGACCGCGCCTTCTTGCGGTCAGAGACACCGGCGGCGTCCAGCGTGCCGCGAATCACCTTGTAGCGGAACCCGGGCAGGTCCTTGACACGACCGCCGCGAACGAGCACGACCGAGTGCTCCTGAAGATTGTGCCCCTCACCGGGGATGTAGGCGCCGACCTCCATGCCGTTGGTCAGCCGGACACGCGCCACCTTGCGCAGTGCCGAGTTCGGCTTCTTGGGCGTGGTCGTGTAGACGCGTGTGCAGACGCCACGGCGCTGGGGTGCCGCGACCTTCTTCTTGCGGCCCTTGCCGGACTTCAGGCCCGGAGTGGCGAGCTTCTTCTTGGGCGCTGTGCGGCCCTTGCGGATCAGCTGGCTGGTAGTCGGCATGCGGTGGCGCAGATTAGCAGGGGGCGCCGTGAAGACGCCCCCTGTTGATCGTCATGTTCAGGCCGCGACCCCGGCGAGGACCTCGTCGACGTCAGTGTGATCGACTCCGACCGCCTCGGCGACCGGCCGGTAGGTGACCCGCCCCCCGGCGACGTTGACTCCGAGCTTGAGCCCGGGGTTGTCGCGGACGGCGGCATGCACGCCCGCCGTGGCGAGCCCAACCACGTACGGCATGGTTGCATTGGTCAGGGCATAGGTCGAGGTGATCGGGACCGCGCCCGGCATGTTGGCCACGCAGTAGTGGGTGATCCCGTCGACTTCATAGGTCGGATCGGAGTGCGTCGTCGGCCGCGAGGTCTCAAAGCAGCCTCCCTGGTCGATCGACACGTCCACCAGCACCGCCTGACGCTTCATCAGGCCGAGCTGCTCGCGGGTGATGACGTGTGGCGCCCGCGCCCCGTGGACGAGCACCGCGCCGATCACCAGGTCCATGTACGGCAGACGCTCCTCGATCTCCAGCGTCGATGCGAAGCACGTGTCTGCCCGGCCGTTGAAGGCGATGTCGAGCTCACGCAGGCGATCGATGTTGCGATCGAACACGTATACCGTGGCCTCCATGCCCAGGGCGATGAAGGCGGCGTTCATGCCCACCACCCCACCGCCGATCACCATCACGTTCGCCGCCGCCACGCCCGGTACGCCACCGAGCAGAATTCCGCGGCCGCCGAGCGGCTTCTCGAGCATGAACGCGCCGGCCTGGGTGGCGATCTTTCCCGCCACCTCGGACATCGGGGCCAGCAGCGGCAGCCGACCGCGACTGTCCTCCACCGTCTCGTAGGCGATGCAGGTCGCCCCGGACTCCATCAGGCCACGCGTCTGATCCGGGTCGGCGGCCAGGTGCAGGTAGGTGAACAGCGTGTGATCAGGACGCAGGCGCGCGATCTCCTCGGGCTGGGGCTCCTTGACCTTGACGATCATCGTCGCCTCGCCGAACACCGCGTCGGCGTCCGGAAGGATGGTCGCGCCCTGGGCGGTGTACTGCCCGTCGGAGATCGAAGAACCCTCGCCCGCGCCACTCTGGATGACGACGTCATGGCCGGCGTCCGCGAGCTCGCGCACCCCCGCGGGCGTGAGCGCGACGCGGTACTCGTCGATCTTGACCTCCGTGGGGACGCCGACCTTCATGCCACCAGCTCCCGGCCCCGCAGGGCCAGCCAGAACTCGATCCGATCCCGGGCCGAGCCGAGGTTGCGACCGGTCAGCTCCTCCACCCGCTTGATCCGGTACCTCAGGGTGTGGCGATGGCAGTAGAGCCGCCGGGCGGCGCGCTCCCACTGACCATTCTCCTCGATGAACGCCTCCAGCGACCGCATCAGTTCACCTCCATAGTGTCCCTCGCTGGCCTCAATCGGCCCGAGGATCGAGTCACAGAACAATTTGAGCGCTTCGTCATCCTGGAGCGACAGCAGCAGCTGGAACGAGCCCAGATCCTTGTATGTCGCCAGGGCGCCGGACGGTCCATGGCCGTTCCGGTTCCCGTCGCCATTCCCGTTGCGGCTGCCGGCGTAGATGCCGAGGGCGACGGCCTCCACCGCGCAGCGGGCCTCGTGAAAGCTGCGCCGCGCATCGCTGCCGGGCACCGGCCGTCCAACCCCGACACGCAGGCCGGGGGTCAGGATCGTCTCGAGCCGCCGCATCACCCGGTCGGCGAGGCCGAACACCTCGGCCTCATCGCGGCCGGACACCAGCGCGCAGGTCAACTTCTCGGTCGACGCGACCAGGCCGGAGGATGCCTCCTCGCGCAGAGCGGTGGCGAGCGCCTCCTCCACCGTCGCTGAGGCAATCCGGCTGTCGTCCGGCGTCTGGACGGCGAGGGCGGCGACCCGCTCGGCGAGGCCGAACGGCTCCAGCCGGCGGGCGAGCTCGGTGCCGGCCAGATCACCGTCGACGATCGCGGCCAGCACGTCGCCGGCGAGCCGGCGCTCGGTATCCCCGGCAACCCGCCCGCGCAGCAGTTCCAGCGCGACGATGATCACCGCCTGATGAAGGGTCAGCCGGTCGAAGTCCGAGAGGGGCCCCGAGTCCTTGATCGCGATCAGCCACGCCTCCGGGGTGCGCTCGCGGGATTCGCGCCCAGTGCCGCCGCCGGCCATCCCGTCCGCCGACACGGGCAGCGCCAGGGCGCGCTCGGCCAGATCACCAATTGGCGGCAGGAACGCACGATGCTCGCCGCGGCCGGCACGGTCGACCAGGTCGGTGCGCAGGATCCGGATCGTCTCGGGCTCGACGGCCCGCCGGAACGCGCGCGAGACGAGCGGCTCACCGCGGGCGCCGAACACGACCACCGCCGCCCCGATCAGAGTCGAGAGCGTCGCGGCCAGGGCATCGAGCCCCCGCTCGGAGAGGACGACGCGCTCGAGCCGCTCGTGGGCGGCGATCGCCCGCCGCAGGACTGCATACTGCTCGTTGACCAGCTTGGTGAACGCGGCCTCGGTGACGGCGATGAACGGCAGCTCGTAGCTGACCTCGAAGACGGGGAAGTCGCGTTCCGCCGCCGCCGCCAGCAGCGCTGCGGGCACCTCGGCATGGGTGAATCCCGTCCCGAACCCCAGACCGGCGAGCCGATGGTCGGCCAGACGGGTGATGAACCCCCGCTGCGCCTCCTCGGTCTGCAGCAGCATTCCGGTGCTGAGCAGCAGCTCACCGCCTGACAGCCACGGGGTTGGGTCTTCGAGCTCGGAGATGTGCACCCAGCGCACCGGGAGGTCGACCGCCGCCTGGCCACACAGCAGGCGAACGTCGAGGCCGTTCAGGAGCTCGCGAACGGTGAGCATGCGGTTGTCGGTTGTCCCCGGTGCGCCGAGCAGCTGATCAGACGTGGTGAGCGTGCATCCGCCGGTGTGCCTCGGTGAGCACAGGCCGGAGGGTCGCCTCGATCTCCGCGAACTGCTTGGGGCCCGCGATCAGCGGCGGCGAGAGCTGGATCACCGGGTCGCCACGATCGTCGGCGCGGCAGATCAGCCCCCGGCGGTACAGCTCGCCGGAGAGGAAGCCGCGCAGCAGGGTCTCTGACTCCTCGTCGGACCACTGCTCGTCGGTGTCCTGGTCCTTGACCAGCTCGATCGCGCGGAAGTACCCGGCGCCGCGTACATCGCCGACGATCGGGATGTCGCGCAGTGACTCGAGCATCGCCTCGAAGTCGTCCTCGTGGTTGCGGACGTTCTCGAGGATCCCCTCGCGCTCCATCGCGTCCAGGTTGGCCAAGGCGATCGCGGCGCAGACCGGATGCCCCGCGAAGGTGAAGCCGTGGGTGAAGCTCTCGGCTCCGTGCATGAACGGCTCGGCCACCCGGTCAGAGACGATCATCGCCCCCATCGGCGCATACGCGCTGGTCAGCGCCTTGGCGGTGGTGATGATGTCGGGCTGGTAGTCGTAGCGCTGGGCCCCGAACCACTCGCCGAGCCGGCCCCACGCGCAGATGACCTCGTCGGAGATCATCAGGACGTTGTAGTGGTCACAGATCTCGCGCACCCGCTGGAAGTAGCCCTCGGGCGGCGTGAAGCAGCCGCCGGCGTTCTGGACCGGCTCCATGATCACGGCCGCGACCGTGTCGGGACCCTCGAACTCGATCCGGGTCGCCACGGTGTCGGCGAGGTCGGCCGCCGACATGCCGTGCGGCAGGCGGAATGTATTGGTGTTGGGCACGTGGCAGCCACCGGGGGTCAGCGGCTCGAAGGGCTCGCGCAGACTGGTGATGCCGGTCGCCGACAGGGCTCCCATGCTCGTGCCGTGATAGGCGATATCGCGCGCGATGTGCTTGGTCTTCAGCGGATTGCCGGTCACCTTGTGGTACTGGCGTGCCAGCTTGATCGCGGACTCCACCGCCTCGGACCCGCCGCTGGTGAAGAACACGCGGTTGAGATCGCCGGGAGCCAGGCCCGCAATCCGGGCGGAGAGCTCGATCGCGCGGGGATGAGCGTAGGACCAGTTGGTGTAGAAGCCGAGCTCCTTGGCCTGGTCGGCGCCGGCCTGGACGAGATCGGCGCGCCCGTGGCCGATGTTGACGCAGAACAGTCCCGACAGACCGTCGAGGTATCGGTTGCCCTTGTCGTCGTAGACGTAGCAGCCCTCGCCCCGGGTGATGATCGGGATGTCGTGGTCGGCGTAGGCGCCCATCCGGGTGAAGTGCATCCACAGGTGACGGCGGCCGAGTTCCTGAAGGGTGCTCTGCTCAGTTCTCTGTGCCTCTTCGGTGCTGGCCATGCCCATCTCCTCCGGCTCGGTCTGTCGGACGTTTTGTACAACGGTACCGTCCGGGGTCGGTGCTCTCAATTGTCCGTTGCGGCGTAACCTTCCCTTGGCCGTTATCCATCGTCGGAGCCGCGGTAACGTGACCGCTGATGGCGTCGCTCGTCTATGACCGCCGAGGCCACGGCGACCCGCTCGTGCTCATCCACGGAATCGGGAGCCGCTGGCAGATCTGGGAGCCGGTGCTCGGCGGCCTGGAGCCCCACCGGGACGTGATCGCGCTGGACCTGCCCGGCTTCGGAGCCTCGCCGATGCCGACCCCCGGCACCCCGGCCGGCGTCGATTCGCTGGTGCGGCTGGTCGGTGCCTTCCTGACCGAGCTCGGCATCGAGCGCCCGCATGTGGCCGGCAACTCGCTCGGCGGCCTCGTCGTGCTCGAGATGGCCCGTCGCGGCCTGGTGCGCTCGGCGACCGCGCTGTCCCCGGCCGGCTTTGCCACCCGGGCCGAGACGCTCGCCGCCCGCGCCAACCTCCGGCTCTCACTGGCCGTCTCGCGCCGCCTGGCCGCCCGCGCCGATCGGCTCCTGCGCTCGCGCGCTGCCCGGCGGGTGGCCTTCAGCGCGACGGTCGCCCACCCGACTCGGATGTCGCCCGCCGACGCGGCCGCCAATCTCCGGGGCCTGGCGCACGCGCCCTGGTTTGAGGCCACGCTGTCGACAGTGGGTCCGATGGCCTTCTCCGGCGGCGGCGCGATCGCGGTCCCGGTCACGATCGGCTGGGGGCGCAAGGATCGTCTGCTGCTCCCCCGCCAGGCTCGCCGCGCCGCGCGCGAGATCCCTCACGCCCGGATCGTCATGCTCGCCGACTGCGGCCACGTCCCGACCTATGACGACCCCGCGCTCGTCACCCGGGTCCTGCTCGAGGGCAGCCGCGGCCCCTAATCGCCGGTGGCCACCGGCCGTGCCGGGTCGCTGACCCAGTCGCTCCAGGACCCGGGATAGAGCGCCGCGGCCAGACCGGCCAGCTCGAGCGCCAGCACCTGATGGGCGGCCGTTACTCCCGAGCCGCAGTAGACGCCGATCGGGGCCCGATCAGCCGCACCGGCGGCGGCGAACGCCGCGCGCAGCTGGGCCGGGGGCAGGAAGCGTCCGTCGGGGTCGA
>JALYTU010000169.1 GCA_030854125.1 Actinomycetota bacterium
GCCCGGCCGCGCGGAGGCTTCTGAGCTCGCGGCGCGGGGGGCGGACGGCGCGTGAGCGTGGAGGTTGCGCGACTGGCGCGGTCCTCCTCCAGCGCCAGGTCGCGCTTCATCTGCTCAAACTCGGTCGCCGACACATTCTCAGACTCCGGGGTGGTGAGACGGCCACCGGGGCGCTTGCGAGTGCGGTCCCGGGCGGGATCGACATCAGAGCCAACCGACGCGTACGCCGGAACACTGCCGCCCTCAGTCAGGATCCGGTCACGGCGGTGGCGATACACCGACTCGCGCTCCTTCCAGTGCGTCAGCACCGGGGAGGCGATGAAAATCGACGAATACGCGCCGGAGGCGACACCGATCATCAACGCGAACGCGAAGTCCTGCAGCGTCGCGCCACCGAAGAACAGCAGCGCAATAATCGGCATCAGCGTGCAGGCCGTGGTCGCGATCGACCGCGTCAGCACCTCGCTCATCGAGCGGTTGACGATCTGCGAAAAGGCCGCCCGTGGCATCCGCGGAATGTTCTCACGCACACGATCGAACACAATGATCGTGTCGTACAGCGAGTAACCCAGAATGGTCAAGAGCGCCGCGACCGTCGACGTCGTCACCTCCCGGCCGGTGAGCGAGTACACGCCCGCCGTGATCAACAGATCGTGCATCAACGCGATCAGCACCGGGACCGCGAACTTCCATTGGAAGCGCAGCGCCACATAGGCCGAGATCACCAACAGCGATGCGATGATCGCGATCACCGCGCTGTTGGCGATCGTGCGCCCGAAGCTCGGGCCGATCGTATTGGAGTCGATCGGCGACTTCAGCCCGAAGTGCGACTGCAGCGCGGACTGCACGCCGCTGACCGAAGTCAGCTTCTTGGCCGAGATCTGAAAGACGTGGGGGCCGAGCGTCGGGTTGCTGATCTGCTGCACCTGGGCATTGGGGGCGCCGGCCGAATTCAGCACGGCGCTGACCTGGCTCTGGCTGGCCGGCTTGACCAGGTTGGCGGTGATCCGGGTGCCAGAGGTGAAGTCGATCCCGAGGTTCAGCCCGCGGCCGCCGATCGCCAGCGCGCCGATCAGCAGGATCACCCCCGACATCGAGAAGAAGTACCTCGAGGCGCCCATGAAATCAAAACGCCACACCCGCGGCTTGTCCCCGACCCCCAGCGCCGACCGCCGGCCGATCGTGCGCGAATCACCCATCGACATGAGGATCGCCTGGGTGGCGAGCACCGCGGTGAACAGCGAGACGATTGTGCCGATGCCCAGCACGAAGGCGAAGCCCTGGACCTCGGCGGTCGCGAGCACGAACAGAATGAACGCGGTCATGATCGTGACCACGTTGGCGTCGATGATCGCCGTCAGGCCCTTCTTGTAACCCGTCGCGATACCGCTGCGGATCGACCGCCCGGCCCGGATCTCCTCCTTGACCCGTTCAAAGATCACGATATTCGCGTCCGCCGCCACACCGATGGTCAGGATCAGCCCCGCGATCCCCGGCAACGTCAGCGTGATCGGGATCAGCTTGATCAGCGCGTAGAAGTACAGCGAGTAGGTGATCAGCGCCGCGACCGCGATCAACCCCAGCACCCGGTAATAGGCGATCAGGAAGATCGCGACCACCAGCAGGCCGATCGCGCCTGCGATCAGACCCTGATGCAGCGACTGCTTACCCAGCGTGGCCGACACCTGGGATTCGGAGATCAGCTTGAGTTTGATCGGCAGCGCGCCCAGTCGCAGTTGGGTGGCGAGGTCCTGGGCGGACTGGATCGTGAAGCCGCCGGTGATGTCGGCCCCGCCGCCGCCGGTGATCCCGTCCGGATAGGTACGGAATTCGATCTGCGGGACGGTGATCAACTTCGCGTCCAGGGCGACCGCGAAATGCTGGTTGAGGCTCTGGTGAAACGCGCTGATCAGCTGGCCGCGATGGGCGATCGCCGCGGTGACGTTCTGAAACGCGTTCTGGCCGTTGCCGGCAAACGAGAAACTCACGTCGGGCTGGCCGGCCTGATCGGTGCCCTGCGCCGGATTGGTGATCTCGTTGCCCTGCAGCGCGACGTTATCCCGCAGGGCGTAGAACTCCTTGGCCGGATTGCTGAAGCTCAGAGATGGATTGAAGCTCGCGTCGGCCGCCTGCAGCACGATCGTCCCGCGCTTGACCTGGAGCGTCTCGGCATCGGACAGCTTCACCCCGGCGGGCAGGCTGTTGGTCAGGTCCTGCTGAACCTGGGCGGCCGGGGTTCCCGGGTTCTCGGAGATCGGCTGCTGGGAGAGCAGGCAGTGCACGCCGGCGGCGACGGTGCTGTGTTGGTCCCTGGCCGCGGTCGCGCACGCGGCGCTGCCCGGGGCTCCGAACACGTAGTACTGCGAGCCGAAACGGGCGTTGGTCCCCGAAGCGCTGTAGGGCTGGGCGGCGGCAAGCTTGACCGCCTGATAGAGCGGCAGGCCCCCGGCGCCGGTCTGACCCGGCTGAGCGGAGCCCAGGCCCTGGCTGAGCGTCGTCGCGGCCGGATCCTGGGTCTGGAGCAGGCTCGCGGCCGTCTTGCCTGACGGGGTCAGAACGTTGGCCTCCCAGTCATAGAAAAACAGACGAGCGGTCGTCCCCACCTCCTGCTCGGCGCGCTTGATGTTCGTGATCGACGGCAGGCCGACCGAGATCTGGTTACCGCCCGAGGTCTGGATGACGGGCTCGGTGACCCCGAGCGTGTCCACCCGCGAGCGCATGATGTCCACCGCCCGGGCGAGCGCGTCCTGGGTGACGTGCGGGGTCTGGGCGGTCGGCTCGCCCTGATAGACGAGTTGGACGCCGCCCTTGAGATCGAGTCCGAGCCGCGTGGGCTGCGTGAACAGCGCGAAGATCGAGGCGGCGATCAGGCCCGCGACAATGAGCAGCACGAAGCCGTGGCGCTGGCGGTCAGACATCAGCAGCGAACGATGCTAACGGCACAGGAGCAGGAAAACGGCGTCGGGTCCGCGGCGTCAGCCGTGGCTGGTGGGAGTCAGAATCAGCAGCAGGCCGCCCTCGTCGTCGTCGTAGGCCGGGAACAGATCGGCCACCGCGCGGGCGGGCAGATCGTGCTCGGCGTTGACCTCGACCGGCTTTCCGTGCACGCGGACCTCCCACTCCAGGACGGTGCCGACGTGGTCGGTGCCATCCTCAAAGCGCAGCCCGAGCACGTCGCGCACGGGACGTCCGATCGCCTGCTCGGTGCGCAGCCCGGTCAACTCGAAGGAACCCCGGCCGCAGTCGACGATCCGCCCGCCCGAGTCACAGGCGAAGAACGCGGCGTTGGGCGCCGGGTAGTAGTCGTCGAGCAGTTCGAACAGGTAGGCGAAGCCGCATTTCTCGCAGCCACGGGCATCGCGACGAAAGCCGGCCGTGCGGTCGGTGCCCATCGTGCGCTGCCCGCAGTGGGGGCAGATGAAGTAGTGCTCACGGCTCATCAAACGGCAGGATAGAACGCCGTCCGCCTACAGCAACGAGCCCTGGCCGGGCGGCTCGAGACCGAGATGCAGCCAGGCACGACGGGTGGCGGCACGACCGCGGGGGGTGCGCTCGATCAGCCCCCGCTGCAGCAGGTAGGGCTCATAGACGTCCTCGATCGTGTCCGATTCCTCGCCGACTGCGACGGCGAGCGTGGACAGGCCGACGGGGCCGCCGCCGAAGCGATCGCAGATGGCGCGCAGGATCTCGCGGTCCAGGCGGTCCAGGCCCTCGTGGTCGACCTCGAGCATGTCCAGCGCCTCGGCGGCGATCTCGGCGCTGACCACCCCGCTGTGCCGGACCTCGGCGAAGTCGCGCACGCGCTTGAGCAGCCGGTTGGCGACCCGCGGTGTGCCTCGGCTACGGGCGGCGATCGCCTCCGCCCCGTCGACCTCGATCTCCACATCCAGCAGCCGGGCGGAGCGCAGGACGATCAGGGCCAGGTCTGCAGGCCCGTAGTGCTCCAGACGATGCTGGATCCCAAAGCGATCCCGCAACGGCGTGGTCAGCAAGCCGGTTCGGGTGGTGGCGCCGATCAGCGTGAAGGGCGGTAGCGGCAGGGTGACCACGCGCGCTCCGGCGCCCTGGCCGACGGTGATCGGGAGGTGCCCGTCCTCCATCGCCGGGTAGAAGGTCTCCTCCAGGGCCTTGGGGAGGCGGTGGATCTCGTCCACGAAGAAGACCGAGCGTGGCTCCAGCGCGGTCAGGAACGAGGCCACGTCGCCCTTGCGCTCCAGCGCCGGGCCTGCCGTCTGCACGAAGCTCACTCCGAGCTCGGACGCGACGATCTGCGCCAGCGAGGTCTTGCCCAGACCGGGGGGGCCGGCGAGCAGCACGTGGTCCAGCGCCTCGCCGCGGCTGGCGGCGGCGGCGATCGAGACCGCCAGCTGGTCCTTCAGCCCCGGCTGGCCGACGAATTCCGCCAGGCGCCGCGGACGCAGCGAGCGGTCGAGCTCGACGTCGTCTTCGGGGGTCTCGTCGGGGTTCTGCACACGGACACTCATCACCGGCGCGCGCTCCGCAGAGCATGCTGGATGAGCTCCTCGGTGCTCTCCCCGTCGGCACCGGCGAGCAGCATGTCGACCTCGGCGGTGCCGTAGCCAAGCCCGAGCAGCGCCTCGCGGGCCAGACTCACGGGATCATCGCCGCGGCGCACGACGATCGCCCCGGCCTCGAGCACCGTGCCCACCTTCTCGCGCAGCTCGACCACGATCCGCTCGGCGGTCCGCTTGCCGACGCCGGGAGCGGCCTGCAGGGTGCCGACGTCGCCGGCGGCGACGGCGGCGAGCAGGGTCCGCGGTGGGGCGCCCGACAGGATCGCCAGAGCGACCTTGGGCCCGACCGACTGGACGGCGAGCAGCATCAGGAACAGATCGCGCTCCTCCTCGGTGGCAAAGCCGTACAGCTGCAGGGCGTCATCGCGGACGACGAGGTGGCTGTGCAGCACGACCGGCTGGCCGATCGCCGGGACCGCATTCAGCGTCTGCACCGAGACCGACAGCCGGTAGCCGACGCCGCCGCAGTCGACCACGACATGATCGGCCCGGCGCACCGCCACGGTCCCGGACAGAAGCGCGATCATCGCCGGCCTCCTCCGCTGGCGGCCATCGCCGGACCAGGCGCGGACGCGGCGGCCACGGCTCCGGCCAGCGGGGCGCGGTTGAGGTCACAGATCGCCACCGCCAGCGCGTCGGCGGCGTGATCGGTGGCCGGCGGGGAGGCGAGCCCGAGCAGGCGCGAGGCCATCCTCGCCACCTGCTCCTTGCCGGCGCGGCCATGGCCGCAGACGGCCGCCTTGACCTGCTGCGGCGTGTAGGCGCGGGTGGGGATCCCGCGCTGACCGGCGGCGAGCAGGATCACTCCCCGGGCCTGACCGACCGCGAACGCGGAGCGGACGTTGACTCCGAAGTAGAGCTCCTCGATGGCCAGGGCATCAACGCGATGGGTGTCCAGTAGCTCCCCCACCCGGTCGTGAATCTCGGCCAGCCGGCGCTCGATCGCGACGCCGGGGCGTGTGGAGATGACGCCCTCTTCAAGGGCGTGAAGGCGTGAGCCCGAACTGCGGACGAGTCCGTAGCCGGTGTTCGCCGTTCCCGGGTCGATGCCGAGCACGAGCATGCGGTGATCATTCTCCGCGGCTGCCCGGACGCCTGCCCAGAGCCCCAGCCGACCCTGATTTCGGGCGTCCGACGGCGGTCCTGCGCTGGGCGAACTCTTGCGCTTGGACGCGAGCAGCGCAACCTCGGGCCGGTTCTGCTGTTCTAGCTCCTGTCAGACCGACCGCTACATCATCTCGGGGGATCGGGACCTTGGGCAGCCGGCGCTGGTCGCGGGCCGTCCTGGTCTGCGGACTGCTCGCCGCGCTCGTGCCCGCTGCAACGCCCGCTGGGGCGGCGATCCGCCGTACCCCGACGCTGGCTCAGGCCAACACCGTGGTCGACGGCCCGAGTGCCGGGATCGTTGGTCTGTCGGGAATGGCCGTCGCCCGGGACGGCACCGGCGCACTGGTATACGTCCGCAACGACACCGGGGCCACTCACGTGTTCGTCTCCGTGCTGCGCAACGGCGTCTTTCAGGCCTCCGCGCAGGTCGACACCGGGCTGGCCGGGCCGTCCAGCCAGCCGGTCGTCGCGGTGACCAACAACGGCCTGATCCAGATCGCCTTCATCAATGCCGGAACGCTGTACACCGTCGGCACTGCCAACTCGCGCTCGCCGTTCACCGCTCCAGTGGCGATCGCCGGCGGCGCAAGCAACCCGTCACTCTCGCTGAGCACCTACGGCAAGGGCTACCTGGCCTTCACGGCGACGGACCCTGCCCACCCCCGCGGCCACGACGTCCGTTACGCCGCTCTGATCTCCGGCCAATGGGTGCTGTCGGGCTCCCCCCTGGACCAGAATCCGGCCGACGACGCTGGAGCTGGGACCGCACGCCCTCGGGTGGTCTGCGCCGGGGACGGCACCGGAATCGCCACCTGGGGCGAGAACGGCCATATCTTCGCCCGGCGGATCCTGGG
>JALYTU010000805.1 GCA_030854125.1 Actinomycetota bacterium
CCTCCGGCGGCGCGGACGCGGGCGGCGGCGCCGGGAGCGCGAGCGCGCTCATGCCCCGGCCACTGCGATCAGGTTCTCCACCACGTAGCGGCCGCTGGGGCGCTCGCCCTCGATCAGGGACAGGAAGCCCGAGACGCGCTGCTCGGGCGCGGGCCGGTCGGAGATGTCCTCGCCGGGGAAGGCGTCCTGATGCATCTGGGTGCGCATGTCACCCGGGTCGACGGCGTAGATCCACAGGTCGGGCTGTTCGGCGGCGAGGATCGCGGTCAGCTGCTCGAGCGCCGCCTTGGACGAGCCGTAGCCGCCCCACCCCGGGTACGGCTCGACCGCGGCATCCGAGCTGACGTTGATGATCCTCGCGCCGGGCGCTAGGCGCGGCAGCGCGAGCTGAATGAGCGCGAGCGGGGCGAGCACGTTGGTCGCGTACACCTCTCGCAGTGCCTCAAGCGGGTAGTCGGCCAGCCGCGGCTGTGGGCTGGGCCCGAGCCGGCTGGCGTTGTTGATGATCAGGTCGATCAGGCCCGGAGCGGCGCCGATCAGCTCGGCGCGGTGCGCCGGATCGGTGATATCCCCCGTCAGGGCGACGACGCGATCGAGTCCCGCGACGGCGTGATGCAGGGGATCGCTGTGGCGCGCGTCGACGGCGAGCGCGTAGCCCCGTTGGTGCAGGGCGATGGTGAGCGCACGTCCGAGTCCGCGCGACGCGCCGGTGATGATGGCAGTTGGCATGCCCGGCAAGGTACAAGTTCAAGTTAGCTTGAAGTCAAGTGGAGAATGTGATCAGATAACGGCATGCTCGAGCTCTCAAGGCCATGGCCGAGCTGCTGACCATCGGCGAGGTGTCGCAGCGCAGCGGCGTCGCCGCCTCGGCCCTGCGCTTCTATGACGACCGCGGGCTGATCAGCTCCGAGCGCGCCGGCTCGGGCCACCGCCGGTACCCACGCTCGGTGCTGCGCCGGATCGCCTTCGTCGTCTTCGCCCAGCGGGTCGGGCTGACGCTCGACGAGATCGCCGCCGAGCTGGACAGGCTCCCGCCCCACCGGGCCCCGGGCCGGCGTGACTGGCAGCGGCTGTCGAGCACCTGGACCGGGCGGATCGACGAGAAGATCGCCGAGCTGCAGCGTCTGCGCGGCTCGCTGACCGAGTGCATCGGGTGCGGCTGCCTGTCGCTGGAGCGCTGTGCGCTCTCCAATCCCGAGGATCGCGCCGCGCGGCTCGGTCCCGGGCCCCGATGGTGGCTCGGCGATCGCCCGACGGGCTGACCCCGGTCGCGCGCCTCAGACCGGCCGGGCCAGCTCGGGGCGGTGCTCGGCGACCCTGGTGAACGCCATGATCTTGCCGGCCAGCCTGGAGAGCATGACCTTAGCCCCAGTGGGGTTATGACGGTTGGGCGGTCCTCATGGACAGCACTCGCCTAGCGAGGAACCCGGCCGCCGGAGGCGCCGGGCTCGGTGGCGGGACCGTTGGGCGCCGGAATGCCGAGCACGCGCATCGCCTTGAGGCCGAGTGAGAGCTTCTCGCGGCCGTCGGTGGAGGAGACGTCCAGGCCGGTCAGTTCGCGCACACGCTCGAAGCGGTAGCGGATCGTGTGGCGGTGGGTGATCAGCCGGGCGGCGGTGGCGTTGACGTTGGCGTCACAGTCCAGGAAGGTCGCCAGCGTGCCGAGCAGGTCGGTTTCGTACTGCTCGTCGTAGGCGACCAGCGGGCGCACCGTCTCCTTGTAGAAGCGCTTGAGCTCGACCGGATCGCTCATGTAGGGCAGCAGCAGCTGGTAGGTGCCGGTCTCCTCATAGGCGAGGGCCACGCGTTCGCTATCGCCCTCGGCGACGTTGAGCGCGAGCAGCGCCTCGTTGTAGGCCCGCTGGAGGTCGAGCGGGTCCTCGACGCGGCGGCTGCGGCCGAGCGCGAACGAGAAACCCGGCAGCCCGGCCTCGACCTCGCGCAGGACCGCGGCGGCGACGCGGCGGCCGGTCTCGCCCTCGGCGTCGGGGATCAGCACGACAACCTCGGGCGCGTCCACGT
>JALYTU010000806.1 GCA_030854125.1 Actinomycetota bacterium
ATGTAGAACGGCGCGCCGCCGATCTCGCCGAGCTGCAGGTCGTGCGGTCCGGGCGGCAGTTCGCCGTCCTTGAAGCAGAGCGCGGAAGTGCCGTCGCAGCAGCCGCCCGACTGAAAGAACGCCAGCGGCCCGTGGACAGCCTCGAGGCGATCAATCACCTCGAGGGCTGCTGGGGTGGCGGCTACTGCGGCCGCTGTCTGTCGAGCCGGCTCACCGGGCGATTCCAGTATCAAAAGAACCCCATCGGGTTCTGGTCGTAGCTGACGAGCAGGCACTTGGTCTGCGAGTAGTGGTCGAGCATCATGCGGTGGTTTTCGCGGCCGACGCCGGAGTTCTTGTAACCACCAAACGCTGCGTGTGCCGGGTAGTGGTGGTAGCAGTTGGTCCACACGCGACCGGCCTTGATCGCGCGGCCCATGCGGAACGCGCGGCTGCCGTCACGCGTCCAGACGCCGGCGCCGAGCCCGTAGGGCGTGTCGTTGGCGATCTCCAGCGCTTCGGCCTCGTCCTTGAAGGTCGTCACCGCGAGCACCGGCCCGAAGATCTCCTCCTGGAAGACACGCATCTTGTTATGGCCCTTCAGGACGGTGGGCTCGAAGTAATAGCCGCCGGCGAGGTGCTCCCCCACGTCGGGGCGGCTGCCGCCGATCAGCACCTCGGCGCCCTCGTCGCGACCGATCTTGACGTAGCTCTCGATCTTCTCCAGCTGCGCGCTAGAGACCTGCGGACCGACCATCGTCTCGCGGTCAAGCGGATCGCCCTGCTTGATCGCGGAGATCCGTGCCAGGCAGCGCTCCATGAACTCGTCGTAGATCGATTCGTGGATTAGCGCCCGCGACGGGCAGGTGCAGACCTCGCCCTTATTGAACGCGTAGAGCACGAGACCCTCGATCGCCTTGTCGAGAAATGCGTCGTCGGCTGCCATCACGTCTTCGAAGAAGATGTTCGGTGACTTACCGCCAAGCTCGGTCGTGGACGGAATTAGGTTCTGGGCCGCGTAGCTCATGATCAGCCGCCCAGTCACTGTCTCCCCCGTGAACGCCACCTTGGCGATCCGCTTGTTAGACGCCAGCGCCTTGCCGATCTCCGCACCGGGACCGTTAACGACGTTCAGAACACCCGGCGGGAGGATGTCGGCGATCACCTCGCAGAGCTTGAGAATCGACCACGGAGTCGGGCTTGCAGGCTTCAGCACCGTGCAGTTGCCAGCGGCGATCGCCGGGGCGATCTTCCACGCCGCCATCAGTATCGGGAAATTGAACGGGACGATCTGCCCGACGACGCCGAGCGGCTCCTGGAAGTGATACGCGTAGGTCTGATCGTCGATCTCCGAAATTCGGCCCTCTTCAGAGCGGATCGCGGCGGCGAAGTACCGGAAGTGGTCGACGCTAAGCGGGATGTCCGCGCCGAGTGTCTCGCGCACCGGCTTGCCGTTCTCATAGCTCTCCGCTACTGAAAGCATCTCGAGGTTCTCCTCGATCGCATCCGCAACGTCATTCAGGACCGCGGCACGCTCAGCCGGCGAGCGCTGCCCCCATTCATCCTTCGCCGCATGCGCGGCGTCGAGCGCCAGCTCGATGTCCTGCGCGCCGGAATGAGCGACCTCGCAGAACGCCTCCCCGGTCGACGGGGTCAGATTCTCCCTGTACTCGCCGGTCGTCGGCGCGATCCACTCACCTCCGATGAAGTTCTCGTAGCGCTCCTGCAGCTCGACCGGGCTACCCGACTGGCCCGGCGCCTCATAGGTAGTTGACTCAGCAACCGACATAGTGGCTCCTCGCGGTGTAAACGATTCACACCAACCGAACCACCGACCCGCGCGCGTGCCATCCGCATTACCGCGTAGGGACGCGCGGAAAACCCGCGTCGCGGCTCTAGTGGTGCATCCTTCAAGTCCGTTGAGTTGAGTAGGTATCCTGCTTGTGGCACAGAAGTTCTTGTCGACTTGTTCGACGAGGATGGAGGCTGGCGATGGGTGTCATCAAGCAGATCGAGGTGTCAGCGGAGGATCGAGCGGAGCTC
>JALYTU010000807.1 GCA_030854125.1 Actinomycetota bacterium
TCGGCCGGCGAGGCACTCAGGCCGAGGTGCGCCACCCGCCATCCGGCAACGACAAGGGCGTCGGCGATCAGGCGGCGGTGGCATCGCCACCACTGCGCCTCCGCGCACATCACGCACGTCGATCGCGAACGAGCCGCTCCCTGCAACTCCGCCAACGCAGCGTCGAACTCCGCGCCGCCCATGTAGTCGGCATAACCGCGGAATGACGGATGCTCCCACGCGCCGTTGGGAGAGTCCCGCCGAGGCCGACGGAAACCGCCCAGCGCCGCCGCGTGCTCGTAGGCAACGCCGGCGGCCGGCAGCGACCGCTGCAGCGCCTCGCCCTCGAACTGCGGGTTGCGGCGCGAGCGAGGCACACTGCGCACGTCGACGAGCCGCTCCACCCCCCGCCTCGCGCACCAAGGCCAGCAGCTCGGGGAGCGGGCGACTGGAATGCCCAACGGTGAAGATCGTCGGCTTCAAGCGCGTGCCCCCGGTTCGATCTGCTGTCCCTTCCGGACGGTGCCTGCGGGTTGGTTGGCAGAGACGACCAACACCGGTCAGGGGTCGGCCGAATCACGGGCTCTACTGGAATGAGGCGACCGACCCGCCGCGTTGGCGAGCGTCGGGCAGCGCGTCAAATGGGCGACTCGGATTCGGTTTCCGGTGCGTTGGGGGGATGGACGATGACCACCGGGCAGGGGGCGTGGTGGGCGCACTGCTGGCTGACGGACCCGAGCAGGAGGCCGCCAAACCCGCCGTGTCCGCGGGATCCGACGACCAGAAGATCGTCGTCGGTAGCGGCGCCGATGAGCACCTCGGCGGCGGTGCCCTCGACGACGTTGCGCGTCACCTCGACGCCCTCGAACGCGGGGATCAGCTTTTCTGTGGCTCTGTCGAGCAGCTGCTCGGCCGCTTGCTGCAGATCGCTTGAGACAAGGCCGCGGGAGCTGAACGCCAGGTACCCCAGCGCGCCGCTCGGGACGCCCGTGTAGCCGTACATCCAGGCGTGGACGATGCGCAGCGGGACGTTGCGCAGACGCGCCTCCGCGAGCGCCCAGCGAAGAGCGTCTTGCGCTCCGGCGGAACCATCGACTCCGACGACCACGCTACCTCGGTTCTCAGGCTTGCTGTCTTCGTTCATCTGCTTGCTCCCTTCCAGCAGGTGCGACGTCGCGTCCCCGGGTGGGGGCCCGCAGCCAGGATATGCCCTTTGGTGCGGCTTGCGCCGGAGTTGCGTGTCAGCGCCGCTGGCCGGGTTTCGGTAGTCCGCGTCGTAGAACCTCCGCGAGCACGACCGCGTCGTTGTGCTCGGTGTCGCGTGCGGAGTAGACAAGGGTCAGCGTGCCGTCGCGCGCTCGCCGCCTCAGCTGCGTGAGCCGCGAACGTTCGCTTCGAAGCTCTTCGACGTAGCGTCGGCGGAACTCCTCAAAGCGGGCCGGGTCGTGCGCGAACCACTGCCGCAGCTCCGTGCTTGGCGGCAACTCCCGCTCCCATTCATCGAGTTTCGCGCGCTCGCGCGAAACACCGCGTGGCCAGAGCCGGTCGATGAGCACGCGATAGCCGTCGGATGTTGCCGCAGGCTCGTACGCGCGCTTCAGGCGGACGTCCATCCGGGCACCCCCATGGCCACCGTTCGCACCGGCGTCTCCTGTTGTCCGCGCGTTCCCGTGCCCGCGCGGCTGGCTGACCGCCCGCCGCGACTTCCGGCGCCTGCGGCCCCTCGCGGACGCTCCTGCGGCCAAGGTCCGAGCGATCTACGCACGATGAGGACCGGGTCCGGCGGCCGCCATGACAGCGGCTGCCTTTGACTGGATCGAGGTCATCAGGTCTTCCCATGCGCTCACGAACGAGGCGGCGCCTTCGGTCTGCAGCGTGGCTGCCAGCTCCTCCACGTCGACTCCGGCGGCCTCGATACGAGCGATCGTCGCGTCGGCGTCACCGCCGTCCGCCGGCAGCATCTCGCCGACCGTGCCGTGGTCGGCGAACGCCTCGAGCGTCGCCGGGGGGATCGTGTTGATCGTGTCCGGTGCAGCCAGCGCC
>JALYTU010000808.1 GCA_030854125.1 Actinomycetota bacterium
CTCAGACGACGCCGCCTGCGCGATCGCGGAGGCAGGTGAGCTGCTCGGCCGGCGCAACGCCGTCGTCCTCACTGTCTGGGAACCGTTCGAGGTGTGGGAACCATACGACCCCGGCGCGCTCCTCGGAGCAGGCATTGCGAAGCTCGGTTCCAAAGCCCTGGGGCTCGACGAGATCGCAAGCGACCTGGCTCGCGAGAAGATGCAGCGCGGCGTTGACCTGGCCCGCACGTCCGGGTTCGATGCCCGCGGACAGATCGCTCAGGGCAAGCCCTGGCAGGCGATGTGCGAAGCCGCCGAGGAGCTCGACGCCTCCACGATCGTGCTTGGCGCTCGCGGACTATCGCGCATCCAGTCAGCGCTGCTCGGCGGTGTGTCCGCTGCGGTGCTCGTGCACGCCAAGCGGCCCGTCCTTGTGGTTCCCCGGCGACACCGCAGCTCATGAGCCCAGGGACATCCGTGTGTACGCAAGATCTCGGATTGACCCGACCCGGGTAATCGATCTCGCCCGGCTCGATGGCGACAAGTACCAGCGCTCACGACCCGGCAGCGAAGCCTGGGCTGCCAGACCGCGGGTGACATCCATCGAGCCGGATGTCGACAAATGCCTGCTCGACGTTCTCCCGCTTGAGCAGCTCGTTCAAGCGGATCGCGGCGGCAGTGGATGGCTGGTCCGGTCGCGACGATGGCGTACCGGGCCGGCGAGAAGCGCGAGCGAGAGCTGTGCCGAGCCGAAGATGAGTGGTGTTCTCCATTCTCCGGTCACCTCGATGGCTCGAGACTAAAGGACATGAGAATCGCGCCGGGTCTCACCCAGCCGATCGTCATGAGGCCGCAGCGATCGCTGCACTCTCGCTACCGGCAAAGGAGCATTCGATGGAGTCACTACAGAGTTTTCGCAACAAGTTCGCGTTCACGCAGCCGCCGCGACTGACGCCACAGGAGCCTCGTCCGTGGCCTGTGGATCCCGAGCTCAGCCGCCGCCTGGAACAGACGCGACGTCAGATCGAGCAAACCCGGCGTCAGCTCAAGCGTCATGTTCTGCCGGCCCGCAAGCGACGGACCCGTCGCGGTGTCGCGCCAGCCCCAACGTCGCGCTCAATCCAGACCCTCCCCTCGAGCGACGATCAAGGAGAAGCCAAATGAGCGCTGTGATCTCACCTGCCAGCAAGCGCGGGACTCCGCGGGGCATCCGTGGTTCCAACGGAGCTCGCCGGCGAATCCGCAGCGCGCACCCCGAGCCGCTGCGCCTCGGCGCTCGTCCGCGGATCCTTGTCGCGGGCGCAGGAGTCGCCGGGCTCGAGTCGCTGTTGGGTTTGCGCGCCCTGCTGGGAGATCGCGTCGAGATCACCCTTCTCGCGCCAGATCTGAAGTTTGTCAACCGGTCGATGTCGGTGACGCAACCGTTCACGCCCCAGCGCGTGCGTGGGGTGAGGATCGATAGCATCGCGCTCGCGCTCGGTGCTCGATGGCATCGCGGAATTCTGGATCGCGTCGAGTCCGACCATCGGCGCGCGGTCACGAGGGATGGCGTTTCGCTTCCTTACGAGATGCTCGTTCTCGCTCTCGGCGCACGCCCGGACCGGGAATGGATTGGCAGGGAGGTGCTGACGTTCCGCGGGGGTCGCGACAGCCCCGATTACCGTCTCCTGCTTCGTCAGCTGGACGAAGGCCGCGTCAGGAAGGTCGCGTTCGTGAGGCCGGCTGGGCCAAGCTGGCCGCTGCCGCTGTATGACCTCGCGTTGATCACCGCTGCGCGGTGCTCGGCGCGCAGGCGCGCCGGAGTCGAGCTGAGCCTGCTCACGCCCGAGGAGGAACCGCTCAGGATCTTCGGTAGGACCGCGAGCGCCGCGGTCCGCGGGCTGCTCGACAACTGCGGCGTGGCGCTGCACACGAGCAGCTACGCCGTACCTGGTCGCTCCGGATCACTTGACATCACCCCCGGTAAACGCCGGATGAAGGTCGACCGGGTCGTCACCGTGCCCCGCCTGGTCGGCCCTCGCCTGCGCGGCATCCCGTGCG
>JALYTU010000809.1 GCA_030854125.1 Actinomycetota bacterium
GCCAATGCCTTGGCCAGTGCCTCCTCGGTCGAGGCGGCGACGAGCCCGGCGCCTTCGCTGACCATCTCCTGGGCGTGCGCGGGGCCACCGATGCACGCGGTTCGCGCGTCGCCGAAGCGCACGCGCAGCAGCCGCGTCGGCGGACTGCCGCCCGGCGGAACCAGACCCTTGGCCAGGGACACCACCGCCGCCTTGTCGGGCAGACCGCGGTACTCGAGCTCACGGATCACGTCGGCGAGACCGACCGAGGGAACCCCGAGGAAGACGTAGTCGGCCCGGGCCAGGCCGGCGCCGATCGACTCGACACGCAACTCCCGGGGGAACTCAACCCCGGGGAGATAGGCGACATTCTCACGGGCCTCCTGCAGTTGCGCCGCCTGATCGTCGGTGCGCGCCTGCAGCGTCGTCCGCAGACCTCCGCGAGCCAGGAGCACCGCGACGGCAGTCCCGAACGAGCCCGCCCCGATGACGACGGCGCGCTTTGTGCCCGGAGCGGGCAGGTGAATGGAAGGTCGAGGGATCGGGGGCACGGCGAAGGGGCTTAGGGAAGCCGAGAGCCTAATGTCGGGGCGGGAGTGAGTGTCGCGACCGCTCGGCTATGCGGCGCCGCGTGCGCGGGCCGGCTCGCCGCGATCCGCGCGACTGATCGCGTCGGCGAGCGCAGAAGCCGTCTCGGCGATGTCACCAAACGCGTCGGCGACAACCGCGGCGTCGGAGCCGGTGATCGCGCGGTTGAGCTCCGCGACGGCGACATCGAAGCGCTGCCACAGCTCCGCCGGTCCGCGACGTCCGGTGCCGGCCCGCAGCTCGTAGGGCGGCGCCGCGTTCTCTGACCCGGACACCGGACGCCACCGCAGGCCGGCGTAATAAGCGTGCTCCCAGGCGACCTGCTCGGCGAAGGCCGCATCGGCGAGGCCCTGCAGGCGCGTGGGGAAGCCCGCATCCGGCGGCGCGAGCTTGTGCGCCCGCATCGCTCCGGCCCAGCCGTCGGCCGCGTGGCGCACGGCCCGCATGATCTGCGCGCGCTCGCGATCGAGCTCGTCCGAGAAGCTCACGTCGGGACCCCGGTTCGGTTGGTGCTCACCCAGACGGGATCGGTTCCGGGCGCGTCGGGTGTCATCGGCCACCCTCGGCGCGCCCGACCGGCTCGCCGCCCCAGAAGTCATCCGCACTCGGACTCGGGTCCGGGGGCGCGGTCCCTGCCGGAGCCGCCTCGCCGTAGTTGGCGTTGACGATCCGCTCGAAATCCGAACGCTTGATGCGCACCCGGCGTCCGATCCGCAGCGCGGGCAGACGCCCCTGATCGATCCAGTTGCGCACCGTCTGCTGATTGAGCCGCAGGGTCTGCGCAACCTCAGCGACCGTGAGATACGCCTCGTCAGGATCAGGGCTCGATAGGCTCATTGTTTGCTAATTGAGACAAAGTGGGGGTAATTCAGAGTTATAATACCGCCCACCGAAGACGCCAACGCGTCGAGTTACAAGAAAGGGTCTGCAAACCGCGTGGATGCAAACGGTCGCCATACCGGACCGGGTGGCAGGGAGAGCGCCAGCGAGGACAACGTCGTGCGGCTGCCGCGCGAATGGCTTGGCCCGCGCGAGGAGCTCGTCCCCGTCGCCGTCGAGGAGGAGCAGGGCGACACGCTCGCCACGCCCCCCACCGCGCATGATTTCTGGGGCGAAGGGCTCTCCGACAGCTGGGCCGCACCGGCTGACGCGGCCCCGCCCGGACCGAGGCGTCAGCGGCACCGCCGGCGTGATCCGCACCGATTGGACGGTGTCTCGCACACGCGCGCGATGTCGGTCCGGGGATTCTTCCGGCGATCGTCGGGTCGCACTCCGTCGATCGCGCTCCCGGGGCGAGCGCGGAGCACTGGCCGAGCCGAGCCACGTCATCTGCGTCCGTCAGTGGGGCTGGCCGGCGCGGTGGTGCTGATGCTGCTGGGGCTTGCAATCAGCAACGGAGGTCAGGCAGGGCATGTGACGCGTTCCGCCCGGGCAACCCACCCCGTCACGCC
>JALYTU010000170.1 GCA_030854125.1 Actinomycetota bacterium
TCGGTGGCCAGCGCGGAGAGCAGCGCCGGCTGATCGAACTTCGCGTCGTGGGTGAAGACGAGCACGGCGTCCCGGGGACCGAGGGTGACGTCGCGCATGACCTCCTGGGGCCAGCCGATGCGGACCTCGGCAGACGCGGAGAAGCGCGAGGATCGGGCAAAGCGGTCGCGCGCATCGACGATCGCAACCTCGTAGCCGATCTGGGCGGCGAACGGGGCCAGCGCAGCGGAGAAGTCGATCGCGCCGAAGATGATCATTCTCGGCGGCAGCGCGTAGGAACGGATGTGGACGCGCAGATCGTCGCCGAGCGTCGCGCCGTCCTCACCAAAGCGGCGAATCGCGGTCTTGCCCTCCTCCAGCAGCCCGGCGGTCTCGCGCGCGACGTTGCGGTCGAGAAGCGCGCCGTGGCGCAACGATCCGACCGCGGCCCCGTCGACGACGGCGAGCCGAGCTCCGGCCGACTCACCGTCCAGCAGCGTGGCGATACCGGCCGGGCGTCCGTCACCGTGGCGCTCGAGCACGCTCTGCTCGGCCGCCGCGTCGGCCTCGCCCAGCTGCTGGACGAAGATGTGGACGATGCCGCCGCACATGAGCCCGACGGTTCCGGCCAGCTCGTCGGAGATCCCGTAGGTGAGCACCCCGGGCCCGCGCTCTCCGGCCATGATCGCCTCGGCCTCGGTGACGACCGCACCCTCGACGCAGCCGCCGGTGATCGATCCCTCGATCGCACCGTGCTCGTCGACCAGCATCATCGCGCCAGCCGGCAGCGGCGCCGAGCCCTCGACCTCGATCAGCAGCGCCTGCACAAAGCGCCGTCCGCTCGCCAGCCAGGCCACGGCGGTCTGCTCGGTCACCCGCCCGACTCCGGACTCGACGGTCATGCCGCGGTCTGCGCCGGTCGCGCGTGGCGAGGACCGACGGTGAGCGCTCTCCTCGGTCTCACGATCTCCAGGTTAGTTACCCCGCCGGCCGGGGACAACATTTCCCGCGCCGCCGCAGTCAGCGCATAGGCTGGACGGCCGCGCGGCGGGTGTGCGCCGCCGGACGAGAGGAGCCGCAATGATCGTGGTCGTCGGACGGGTGCGGACCGATGCCGACCGGCGCGCGGAGCTGATCCGCCTCGGGCAGCAGGTGGCGCAGTCATCACGCGCGGAGGCCGGCTGTCTGCGGTGCAAGGACCCGGAGATGACGCGGTAGATCGAGGTCAGCGCGGAGAGGTCGTACAGAAACACCTTGCCGGCGGTGACCAGCAGCAGCCCCAGCCCCGCCGTAGCAGGGCGGGGCTGCGAATCCGTAGACCGAGGACCAGGACCCCGAGCCCGGTCAGGCTCCACAGTCCGCTGACCAGGACTTGGCCCTGCTGGCGGATGCTGAGCGCGAGCACGCCGATGTCAGGGCCCGCGAGGGACGGCTGAAAGATTGTGACAATCGCTGCCGAGCCCAGGTAGAGCAGCGTCGCGGCTGATGCGACCAGCAGGGGTGGGCGGGCGCGGGCGGCCGCGGACCGGAGCATCGCGCAGCGCCCGATCGGTCCCGCTCTATATCTGCGTCGCCATGCCACCACTCCGGTTGACCGTTGGTTGACAAGCAGCGATACGAGAGTCGGCGCGCTTTGTCAACCGCGGGTCAGCAGGAGTGCGGGTCGGGTACCGGTCAGCCCGTCAGGGCCTCCGACCAAGCAGGTGAGTGGATGTCGAGAGCGCTCAGGCGATGAACGGCTTGACGGTCCTTAGGACCTTGGCCATGCTGGCCGGCTTGGCGAACGCGCCGGTCGGAGTCGGGCTCTTGTGCAGCAACAGGTTCAGCGTGGCGGCATGGCGGGCCTCGATGCTGTGGATGGCCAGCGCCGCGGCGAGGACCTCCTTACTCTGGATGTGCTGGGCTTGACCGAGGTAGGCGGCGGCTCCGAGGTTCTCGACCACGGCCGCCAGTTTGGTCACCTGGGCGGCATTCTTGATCGGGAACCTGCCCTTGGGCTTGGGCGCCGGCTTGCCCATGCTCTTGGCCACCTTGTGCAGAGCGAGGACGTGTTCGTGCTCCTCGTGGCCGAAGGTCTTGATGACCGACAGGACCTTGCCGTGGAACAGGCCGCTCTTGACGACCTTGGCGTAGAACGCCGTCTCCAGGTATTCGAGCGTGAGGGCGTAGTTGACGATCTTCAGATCGGAACCGTTGCCGCCGCTGCTTGACGAACCTCCGCAGGCGCTGATGAACGCGGCCAGCGAGGTCGCTGCGGCCGCTGCCCCGATCGGCCGGCCGGCCATGGTGAGGAACTTCCTACGCTCGCAGTCGTCGCGCGCGAGGCGGGCCACGACGCCCTCGGTGGAGGGCGCGTTCTCGGTCATTGCGGCTTCGTTCATCGGTCTCCTCGATCTCCCTCAGCGGTCTCAGCCGGATCAGCACGCGCCGAATCGGCGGGCGTCAGCGTGCGAGCGAGGCGAATTTCGTGAACAGCGCGCGGGCCGTGGCGATCCCGAGCGTCACGTTCTCGACCGGGAGGCGTTCGTTGGGCGAGTGGATGTTCGCGTCGGGCAGGGCGAAGCCGCTGATGATCGTCGGGATCCCCCGACTCGCGAGCGCGGGCACGAGCGGGAGCGTCCCCCCCGCTCGGATCAGCACGGGCTTGACCCCGAGCACCTCCTCGAACGCCGCCACCCCGAGTTCGATCCCCTCGGCGTCAGGCGAGACGATGCCCGGGCGCGCCGAGCCGAGCAGCGTCAGATGGACGTCGGCACCCTCCGGGGCCGCGTCCCGGATCAGCGCCTCAAACGCCGCCGCGATCGTCTCCGGATCCTGGCCCGGAGCCAGCCGAATCGATACGTTCGCGACGGCCTCGGCCGGGAGCACCGTCTTCATGGCGCGCGGTGAGCCCGTCTCGATCCCGTTGATGTCGAGCGCGGGCTCGGCGAACGTGCGTAGGTAGAACTCATCCGCGGCGCGAGCGTCCGCCGGGCGCGCCCCCTGGGCCGCGAGCTCGCCACCGCCGGCAGGCAGCGCACGCCAGCCGGCGAGCTCGTCCTCGGTCGGCGGCACGATTCCCGTGCGCAGCGGCTCGGCGAGGCGGCCGTCCGTCGCGACGAGGCTCTCGAGGGTCCGGACCAGGGCGTGCGCCGCATTGAGCGCGGCGCCGCCATACATGCCCGAGTGAAGGTCGCGCTCGCCGGTCCGCAGCGTCAGGTGGAAGTAGGTCATCCCCCGCGTGGCGAGGTTGAAGGCCGGCACACCGGGGCCGACCATTGTGCTGTCGAAGATCACCGCGACGTCGGCGCCCCGCCGGTCGTCCTTGAGGAACTCGACGATCGTGTGCCCGCCGGTCTCCTCCTCGCCGTCGCAGGCGAAGCGGACGTTGACCGCCAGTTCGCCCGCTCGGGCCAGCTGGCGAGCGGCGCTGAGCAGCATGTAGAGCTGTCCCTTGTCATCGGCGACGCCGCGTCCGTACAGATGCTCGCCGCGGATCTCCGGCGCAAACGGCGGCGAGTCCCACAGCTCGAGCGGATCGGCGGGCTGCACGTCGAAGTGCCCGTAACACAGCACCGTCGGAGCGCTCTCGGGATCACGGCTGGCCCGCAGCTCTCCGAGCGCCAGGGGCTGACCGTTGAAATCGGCGAGCTCGCTGGTTCCGCCCGCGGCGCGGATGAAGTCACACACCCAGAGGCCGGCCCGCCGCACGTCCCCAGCGCGATCGGGTTCCGCGCTCACCGAGGGGATGCGCAAAAGCTCGGCGAGCTCGTCAAACCAGGCCACCACGGCGACGGACCCTACTTCACCGGCTCGGAGCAGATCGGGGCGCCGAGCGCGTGCGCCCGTGCCTCAGTCGCCGGGGGTGGGCGCTTGGAGCTGGTGCGGCCGTAGGACCGGCGGGCGATGGGTATCAAACAGCTCGGCCGGCAGCCACTCCGTCGCCACCGCGTCGACCAGCCCGGCAAGCGTGAAGAGCAGGCGCTCGTAGCGCCGGCGTTCGCGGGTGAACGCGTCCCACGCCAGATCGCGATTCTTCGAGACCGGAACGCCGACCTGTTCGAGCTCGTCAAGCGCGTCGAGGAACACCTGCCGCGGCAGCCGCAGCTCCTGCTCCTGCTCCTCTGCGCCCGGCGGAACGCCCATGAACCGGCCGATCAGGTCAAACGTGCTGACGCCCGCCTCGATGGTCAGCTCGCTGCGCGAGTCGAGCTCGACCTCGAGCGCCGTTCGGGCCAGCGCTGCCGCATCCAGCACCGCCCCGGCCGAGGTGACCCAGGACATGCCCGGGCCGTGTGAGCGAAAGAAGATCAACTGGGGAAACGAGGTGTGGCTCTCCCCGACGTCGACGAACCAGTCCTCCCAGGAGTTCCAGACCTCCTCGAGCCGGTCAAACCGTCCCAACTCCCAGGTGCGGCGCAGCAGCGCGGTCGGGGTCGGGGGCGAGCCGACCCGGACGGCCAGCTTGGCGACCACCGCCTCGCGGCGCGCAAACGCTCCGTAGATCGTGGGCAGATACGTCACGACGAGCGCCAACAGGACCAACCCGATGCCCGCCTCGGTGAAGGCGACGAACTCGCCGGCGACGTGGGTGGGGTGCACGATGCCGAGCGTGGTCAGCGACGAACCCGACTCGCTGGCGGCGTCGCGGATGGCGTCGTATGACAGTGGACGGCGCTCAACCGCCCACAGCACGGCCGTGAAGGCCAGCGCGACGAGCACCGTCCAGGTGACCAGCTGGGCCAGGATCCCCAGCGGTCCCTGCAACGCGAGCAGGTTCTCCCGGCGATGCCACCGGCCCCGGCGCGTGTGCCCGGCCGCCGCCGCGCTCAAGGGCAGCCGTACGGCCAGGAAGGCCAACCGGGCCAGCCGCGCGGGCACCGCCTTGGGCAGCACGACCGAGCGAACCGCCGAGCCAAGCACGACCAGTGCGCCGGTGGCTCCGCCCAGCCCAACGAGGATGCGTGCGATCGTCGCCATCGCCCCGGCATGGTGACGGGCAGCGGGCGGCGGCGCTTGCCGGCATCGTTGCGCGAATCCGGCGTGTGACCGATGCTGTGCCCGAAGCACCCAACAATCGAGGAGGACCTCACGTGACAACGAAAGCCGACTTCAACGCCGAGGAGTGGTCCACGGTGGTCGATGGGCCGCTCTACGCCGGCATGCGGGTGATCAGCGCCGACCGCGGCGGCACGATGCGCGAGAGCCTGGCCATGGGCCGCGCGTACCAGCAGGCGCGCGAGCCCCACGGCGAGAGCGGTCTGCTCGACGAGCTGGTCAAGTCTCCCCCGGCGATCGATCCCGACCGGGTCCGGGAGTCGGGCGGGGATATCAGCACGGTCGCTACCAAGCAGCTGCGCGAGGCGATGAGGATCCTCCAGGCCAAGGCGACGCCCTCGGAGACCGACGCCTACAAGACCTTCGTGATGACCGTCGCCGAGGCGGTCGCGAGCGCCCACAGGGAGGGTGGCTTTCTCGGAATCGGGGGCAAGGAGATCAGCGAGGCCGAGAACCGGGCGCTGGATGAGCTCTCGGCGGCACTCGGGGCGCCGCCGGCGGCGTAAGCGGGTGCACCTTGACAGGTGACCATTTGGTCACGTATTGTTGGGAGCGTGGACGCCGTATTCAAAGCCCTCGCCGACCCAACCCGGCGGAGCCTGTTGGACGAGCTGTTCCGAGAGGACGGCCAGACCCTGAGCGCGCTGGAGGCGCGCTTTGAGATCACGCGCTTTGGCGTGATGAAGCACCTCAAGCAGCTCGAGGACGCCGGGCTCGTCGTCACCCGACGGCGGGGCCGGGAGAAGCTGCACTTCCTCAACCCCGTCCCGATCCGACTCGTCCACGACCGGTGGGTCAGCAAGTACGCCGAGCCCTGGGCCGCGGGGCTCAGCGACCTCAAGAACCGAATGGAGAACGAGATGGAAAAGGTGTTCGAGATCTACATCCGCACGACCCCGGAGCGCCTCTGGGAGGCGATCACCGATCCCGAGATCCGGGGCAAGTTCCAGTTCGGCAATCGGATCACCTCAGATTGGACCGTCGGCTCGCGGGTCGAGATGAGCCACCCGGGCGCCGGCGTCCTCGGCGAGGGCGAGAATCTCGAGGTCGATCCCCCGCGGCGGCTGGTCGGAACCTTCCGGGCGCTGTGGGGCGAAGATGTCAAGCAGGAGGGGACCTCACGGGTCACCTGGGAGATAGAGCCGGTCGGCGACTCCTGCCGGCTGACGGTCACCCACGACCAGCTGCGCGAGGGCGCCAACGAGCAGCTCTACGGCGGCTGGCCGATGATCCTCTCCGGGCTGAAGACGTGGCTGGAGACCGGCGAGGTGCTGACCACACCGGGCTCGCTGATGTACAGCTGAGCCGAGAGCGCTACTGGTCGCCGGCGGGCGTGCCGCGGGCGTCGACGGCGGCGCTCGACGGCCGGTCGCGCAGCCGGCTCAGCCACGCGTCAACGCGCGGAAACGCCTCGGCGTCAGGAACCAGTTCGGGC
>JALYTU010000810.1 GCA_030854125.1 Actinomycetota bacterium
CCGCCTGGGGGCACGGGGAACGCGCGCAACGGGCGGCCGGCAAGACGATCTTGACCGATCAGGGGCCGCTGAGGATCCGTTCCCCGCGGGATCGCCAGGGCACGTTTGAGCCGCAGATCGTCCGCAAGCGCCAGACGCGGTGGGTGGGGTTCGATGATCGCGTGATCAGCCTCTACGCCCGCGGGCTCACAGTCCGCGAGATCCAGGGGCATCTCGCCGAGATCTACGCCACCGACGTCTCGCCGGATCTGATCTCCAAGATCACCGACACCGTCCTGGCCGACGCCAAGGCGTGGCAGAACCGGCCGCTGGAGCGCCTGTATCCGATCGTCTATCTCGACGCGCTGATCGTGAAGATCCGCGACGGGCACGCGGTCCGCAATCAGGCGTGCTATGTGGCGCTGGGCGTCAACCTCGACGGTGAGCGTGACGTCCTCGGCCTGTGGTTTCAGCAATCGGAGGGCGCGAAGTTCTGGCTGCACGTCCTGACCCACCTCAAGCACCGCGGCGTCTCAGACATCCTGTTCGTCTGCGTCGACGGCCTGGGCGGGTTCGTCGAGGCGATCGAAGCCGCATTCCCCGCCGCGACGGTCCAAACGTGCATCGTGCACCAGGTCCGCTCGAGTCTGAAATTCGTCCCCTACAAGGATCGCAAGACCCTCGCCGCTGACCTGCGCAAGATCTACACCGCCGTCGACTCAGAGCACGCCGGCGACGAGCTCGAGGCGTTCGCCGAGAAATGGGACACCAAGTATCCGATGATCAGCGCCAGCTGGCTGGAGCACTGGGAGCAGATCACCCCGTTTTTGGGAACCTCCTGACGTATCCGTGGGTGGTGTCAGCGGCCTGGTAGGGGTGGGCAGAGCCCGTGTTGAGCGCCGTTCTATTTCGGCATGAAACGGCACTTTCGCGCCGTTCACGGCCGGGATGGCGCTGATCCCCGGGGCTGGTGACGGCCGGTGGCGTTGGTGTGCTCTGTGGTAGATGTGCAACACGACTCGCCCCTTCCCGGCTGTGACTGGTTCTGGAAGGGTTCGCTGACCGTGGCCACCGAGTCGACGATCTTCGATGCTCTCGCTCACGATCACCCAGGATCGCGTGGAGGCCGCTCTGGCCGCCGGGCAGCTGACGTGCCCGGTCTGCTCGGGGCCGCTCTCGCCGTGGGGGTTCGCGCGTTCGCGCGAGGTGCGGCTGCTGCACGAGACACGGTCTGTCACGCCGCGACGCGCGCGCTGCGCCCCGTGCGCGACGACGCACGTGCTCGCTGCTTCGTGGCTGGTGCCACGCCGGCGCGACGGGGCGGAAGTGATCGGCGAAGCGCTCCGCTTGGCCGCTGGCGGTGCGGGGCATCGCGTGATCGCCGATCATCTCGGGCGCCCGGCGGGCACGGTTCGCGGTTGGCTGCGTGCCGGGAGGCGCCGGGCGGAGAGCCTGCGTGCCTGCGCGATCAGGTGGATGTTCGTGCTCGATCCCGAGGCCGGTCCGGTCACGCCGGCCGGCAGCGAGCTGGGCGACGCGATCGAGGCGATCATGCTCGCTGTCCGCGCGTGGGTACTGCGGTTCGGCCCAGGACACGCCGGCGCGTGGGAGCGCGCGGTCTGCTTGACCGGCGGGCTGCTCTCGGGCCGACCCCCACTGCCGCCGTAGCCGGCCGCCACCCGGTACGCGCGAGCGGGGTCACATCGCTCGCCCCCGGCCACGCTCGCGCAACCGGCACGTCCCGCGCGCCCTCGCCGCCTTGAGGGCGAGCGATCAACAGCAGAAGCGCAGCGGTCTCAACGCGCGATGCTCCCCCCGCGACGCTCCTGACCCGCGTCCCCTTCATCGCAGGGTCTTTGACGTTTCCAGCCCGCGGCAAACTCGCGGTTCAGAGGTCAGGAATCGGACTTACTTCTTCTTTCGTACCCCACCCTTCGATGCCGGCGCAGAGCTGCACCACCATGCCGGAAATGAGCGGCGCCCAACAGCTGTCCATCGGAGCGCCTCTGGCCACGAACTCCCTGCTCTGAGGG
>JALYTU010000811.1 GCA_030854125.1 Actinomycetota bacterium
GTGAAGCCGGGGTCGACGCCGTGCGGCACCACCCGCAGGCGCTCGGGCTCGACTCCGAACGCCTCGGTGAGATCCTCGGCAACGCGCTGGGCACCGGTGATCACGAGTGCGCCCGCGTGCGCGGCGGCCTCGGTGCGCGGCGCGATGTGGTCCAGGAACGCAGGGCTGAGCACCGCCCGCAGCTCGGGGTCGCGCCAGCCCGCCTCATGGATCTGGGCGACCAGCGGGGCCCGGGCCGCCGGCAGGTCGTCGTGTCCGCTGCACAGCACGACGTCGGGCCGGCGCAGGCGGCGCGGCTCGGCGGCCACGATCTCGACGTGGTCTGCGAGCCCGGCCAGGACGCGGTGCCACATCTTGGCGTGCCCCCCAAACGGCGCCAGCGCCAGCAGGTGCCCGGGCACCGCGACCCGCAGCCGAGCGCTCACCTGCGGCTCGGAGCGATAATTGCCCGGTGGAGAACCCAAACCTGCGCCGCGCCCGCGCCGGCGCCTACGAGAATCCCCGGCCCGAGGTCCAGGCCATCGTCCCGCTGCAGGCGAGCACGATCCTGGATCTCGGCTGCGCGTCGGGTGCCCTCGGGGCCGCCCTGCGCACCCGCCAGCCGTGCACGGTCACCGGCGTCGAGTCCGATCCTGCCTACGCGGCGGACGCCGCCGCCCGGCTGGACCACGTCATCACCGCCGATCTGGAGACGCTGGTCCCCGCCGACGAAGGCCTGGACGGCTTTGACTGCCTGATCGCCGCCGACGTGCTCGAACACCTGCGCGACCCGTGGACGGTGCTGCGCCGCTTCGCCGCCACGGTGCGCCCCGGGGGGACGGTGATCGTCAGCCTGCCCAACGTCCGCTATTGGGCGACGTTCGCCGCGCTCGGTGTGTGGGGCAGCTGGCCGCTGGCCGACGAGGGGATCTTCGACCGCTCGCACCTGCGCTGGTTCGCGCTCTCCGATGCCCGGCGGCTGCTTGAGCAGGCCGGGCTTCGCGTCACTCGAGAGGCGCCGCAGTACCGCCTGCGTCCCGGGGATTGGCGCAGCGAGGCGCCGGGCCGCCGGTTCGCTCGCACGCCGCTGGCGCCGTTCTTCGTCTTCCAGTACGTGCTCTGTGCCGTCAGGGTCGGCTCCGAAAGTGAGCGGCCGGGTCACCAGGGCAGCGTAGTGGGCGCGTCCGGACGGGTCCACTGATGTTGCCCGCGGCGCTTGCTGCGCTGCTCGCCCGCCCCGAGACCGAGCGGGTGCTCGACGTCGGTGGCTGGGCGGCGCCGGTCAACCGCGCCGACTGGGTGATCGACCTGATGCCGTTTGCGACCCGCGGGGTGCTGATGCCCGCGGGGTTTGGCCCCGGGCCCGAGCGCTTCAACGCCGAGCGCTGGGTGACGCGCGACATCTGCGCGCCCGAGCCGTGGCCGTTTGCGGACGGCTTCTTTGACTTCGCGATCTGCACGTTCACGCTGGAGGACATCCGCGACCCGATCCGCGTGTGTGCCGAGATGTCACGCGTGGCGCGGGCCGGCTATATCGAGGTGCCATCGCTGCTGGACGAGCTCAGCTGGCGCAATCCCGAGGCCTCGGGCGGACCGTGGCTGGGGCACTCGCACCATCGCTGGCTGTGCACCCGGGACGGCGACGAGCTCGTCTTCCTGCACAAGGCCCACTCGCTGCACACCCGCCACAGCGTGCGGGTGCCGGCGCACTGGGCGCGGCAGCTCAGCGTCGACGAGCGTGTACTCGCCCACAGCTGGAACGGCCGGCTGGCGGCGCGCGAATATCCCGCGATCGACGACTACCCGCTCGCCCTGCTGCAGGACGCCGTCCGCACCCGCTTTCGCCCGTCGGGGCCGCGGCGCGTGGCGATCGGGCTCGCCGACCGGGCGCGCGCCTCGTTGGAATACCGCCTGCGGCGCCGTCACAGCACCGGCGCCCGGTAGCGCACGCTTCCGTACACGAGCGCCCCCGCCCCGATCAGGTCCGCGGCCACGTCGACGGCGGCGATCGCGGCTCGGCTCGGTCCTGCGT
>JALYTU010000171.1 GCA_030854125.1 Actinomycetota bacterium
CTTCCTGCAAACGCGCCAGCGCGTCGTTGCGGTTCATCTCTTGCGTGCGATGTTGCTGCGCCTTGAGCACCAGCACGCCTTCTTGCGTGATGCGGTTGTCGCGCAAGCACAGCAACCGCTCCTTGACGTCGTCGGGCAGCGAGCTCGCCGGAATGTCGAAGCGCAAGTGGACCGCGCTCGAAACCTTGTTGACGTTTTGTCCGCCCGCGCCTTGCGCACGGATGGCGCTCAGCTCGACTTTGTTTTCGTCGACGAGGATCGGCTTGCGCAGCGGCATCGTCCGATCAGACCCGCTCGAAGATCGCCGCGATCCCCTGCCCGCCGCCGATGCACATCGTCTCCAGGCCGTAGCGGCCCTCGCGGCGGTCCAGCTCGCGCAGCAGCGTGGCGAGGATCCGCCCGCCGGTGGCGCCGATCGGATGGCCGAGCGAGATGCCCGATCCGTTGACGTTGACGCGCTCCAGGCCGTCGGGCAGCTCCCACTCGCGCAGCACGGCCAGCGCCTGGGCGGCGAACGCCTCGTTGAGCTCGATCAGCTCCATGTCGGCGAGCGTGAGGTCGGCTCGGCGCAGCGCCTTGGCTGTGGCCGGCACCGGACCAATGCCCATCGTGCGGGGGGGAACCCCCGCCACCGCCCAGCTCACCAGCCTCGCCAGCGGGCGCAGGCCGAGCTCGGCGGCCCGCTGCGCGTGGGTGACGATGCAGATCGCCGCGCCATCGTTCTGGCCGCTGGCGTTGCCGGCGGTGACGGTCGCGTCGGGGTCCTTGCGGCCCATCACCGGCCTCAGCGCGCCCAGGCTCTCAAGCGTGGCGTCGGCGCGGGGGTGCTCGTCGCGCTCGATCGTGCGCGCGCCGTTCTTGCGGTCGCGGACCTCGACTCCGACGATCTCCTGCGCGAACGCGCCACGATTCTGAGCGTCGATCGCGCGCTGGTGGGAGCGCAGCGCCAGCGCGTCCTGCTCGTCACGGGGAATGCTGTACTCGCGGCGCAGGTTCTCAGCCGTCTCGATCATCCCGCCGGGCACAGGATGCAGTGCGCCGCCCGCGGTGACACGACCGCGCTGGAGGCGATCCTCGAGCATCGCCGCGCCCGAGCGCGCACCCCAGCGGATGCCGGTCGAGTAGTGCTCGGTCTGGCTCATGCTCTCGGCGCCGCCGGCGAGCACCAGGTCGGCGGCGCCGGTCTGGACCATCATCGCCCCTTCGATCACCGCCTGAAGCCCCGAGCCACAGCGGCGGTCGACCTGCAGTCCGGGAACCTCGACCGGCAGGCCGGCGTCCAGCCCGGCGACCCGCCCCAGCGCCGGCGCCTCCCCGTTGGAGTAGGCCTGCCCGAGCAGCACGTCATCGATCGCCTCGGGGGGCAGGCCCGTGCGCTGACGCACCGCCGTGATCACGGTGGTGGCCAGCTCGGTGACCGACACCTCGCGGAAGATTCCGCCAAAGCGGCCGACCGGGGTGCGGAGGGGCTCGCAGATCAGGGCCTCACGCATCGGGCGGTCCAGATTAGCCTCTTCCCACCGCCCTTGACTCTCACGCGGCGTGAGGCTCTACGGTGGCGCCATGCACACCGTCAAACAGGTTTCCGGGCTGGCCGGAGTGACGATCCGGACCCTGCATCACCACGACCATCTGGGGCTGCTGACCCCGACTGGACGCAGCGAGGCCGGCTACCGGCTTTATGACCATCGCGACCTCGAGCGCCTGCAGGAGATCGTCGTCTGGCGCCAGCTCGGATTCTCGCTGACCGAGATCCGGGCGCTGCTCGATGACCCGGCGCACGACCGGCGCGCGGCGCTGAGCCGTCTGCGCGAACTCGTCTCCCACGAGCTCGAGCGGCTCGGGGCCACGGCCCGCGCACTCGATGCGGCGATCGCCGCCGTTGACCACGGACATCCCGAAAAGGAGAACACCATGTTCCAGGACCTTGATCACACCGAGTACGAGGAGGAGGCGCGAGAGCGCTGGGGCCACACCGAGGCTTACCAGGAGTCCGCGCGGCGCAGCGCGGCGTACGGCGACGCCGAGTGGGCCGAGATTCGCGCCGAGGCCGACGCGGTGCTCGCCGACTTCGCGGCGGCCATGGCGGGCGGCGAGCCCGCCGACGGTGAGCCGGCGTGCGGTGTCGCCGAGCGCCACCGACAGCACATGACGCGCTGGTTCTATCCGGTCAGCCCCGAGATGCACCGCAACCTCGCCGAGCTGTACGTCTCCGACCCGCGCTTCGCCGCCCATTACGAGCAGGTGGCGACCGGCCTGGCCGTCTACGTGCGGGCCGCGATCCTCGCCAACGCCGACGGGCAGGGCAGCCCGGCGGCGATCAGTCCTCGATCGTGATGTGACCAGGGTGGGCGGCCACCCGGGTCAGCCAGGCCCGGACCGCTGGATAGGGCTCCAGCGAGAAGCCGCCCTGGTCCGCGACGTGGACGTAGCCGAACACCGCGATGTCGGCGATGGAATAGCGCTCGCCGACCAGGAACTGGTGGCGCCCGAGATGACGCTGCAGCGCCGCCAGGGCCCGGTGACCGGCCTGCAGCTTGGGTTCGCGCAGCACGTCGGAGACCGCCATGTCGCCTAGCGCCCAGAACCGGACCATCGCGATGTTGGGCTCGATGTCGTACTGCTCGAAGAACATCCACTGCAGGACCTGAGCGCGCTCGTAGTCGTCGGCGGGGAGGTACTCGGTGCCCCGCGCGAAGTGGTGAAGGATCGCTCCAGACTCGGCCAGCGCGCGTCCGTCATCGAGCACCAGCGTCGGCACCCGCAGCGCAGGGTTGAGGTCACCGATCAACCCGAGCCGGTTCGAGCGGTCAAACACGTCGAGCTCCTCGCGCTCGTACGCGATCGAGAGCAGCGCGAACAGCAGCCGGACCTTGTAGCAGTTGCCCGACAGGCGGTTGTCATAGAGCAGCATGCCCGCGTGAGACTACCCTCGGGCGATGGCGCAGGCCCCCACCACCGCCGCCTCGATCGCACCGTTGGCGGCCCCCGCCGGGGCCCCTGGCTCGGCGACACGGCCGCTGGCCCTGCGCGCGGTCGTGTTCACCGTCGGCGCCTCGAGTCTCGGGGCCGAGATCGCCGCGGCCCGCCTGCTCGCCCCGTACTTCGGTGCCTCGACGATCATCTGGGCCAACACGATCGCCACCGTGCTGATCGCCCTGTCGGCCGGATACGCGCTCGGCGGGCGGATCGCGGACCGCCGCGCGGACATGCGAGGCCTGTGCATGATCGTGCTCGCCGCCGGGGTGCTGCTGGCGATTGTGCCCTTCGTCTCCGGGCCATTTCTGCGCCTTTCGGTCGAGGCCCTGGGCTCGCTGTCGGTGGGTGCGTTCCTCGGCTCGCTGGTCGGGGTGCTCGTGCTCGTTGCCGTGCCGGTGGCACTGCTGGGAACGGTCGCGCCGTACGCCAATCGGCTGATGGTCGACAGCCTCACCGACACCGGCCGCACGACGGGCGGGCTGTACGCGATCTCCACCGTCGGCTCGCTGGTGGGCACGTTCCTGGCCGCGCTGCTGCTGATCCCGCTGATCGGGACCCATCGGACGTTCATCGTGTTCGCGCTGGCGCTGGCGCTGGTCGCGGTACCGGGCATCGGTCTGCGCCGCCTGGCCATCGTGCCGCTCGCCGTCGCCGCCTCGCTGGCGATCCCACCCGCGGCGATCGGCGCCGACGTCAGCGGCGGCCGGGTCATCGATGAGACCGAGACTCAGTATCAGTACGCCCGCGTAGTCCAGTTCGCCGACGGGACCCGGTGGCTGCAGCTCAACGAGGGTGTCGCGATCCACTCGCTCTATCGGCCCGGCAGCTTCCTCACCGGTGGCTACTGGGACGACCCGCTCGTCCTGCCGCAGGCGGGTGGTGCGCCCCCCCCGCGGCGGATCGCGATCCTCGGGGATGCGGCCGGGACGATCGCTCGCGCCTATGGGCATTACTACCCGGCCACGCGGGTCGATGCGGTCGAGCTCGACGGGGCGCTGACCGCGATCGGGCGCCGCTACTTCGATCTCGGTGGCCCGCGGCTGCACACCTACACCGCCGACGCCCGTCCCTGGCTGGCGGCCGGCCACGCGCGCTATGACGCGATCGTGCTCGACGCCTACCGCCAGCCCTACATTCCCTTCTACCTGCTCACGCGCGAGTTCTTTGACCTCGCCCGCCGCCACCTCACGCCACGGGGGGTGCTGATCGTCAACGTCGGGCATCTCCCGGGCTCAGACGCGCTGGAGCGCGTGGTCAGCGCCACGCTTCGCTCCGCCTTCCCGGTCGTCGCCCGTGACCGGTTCAGCCCCGATAACTCACTGGTGCTGGCCGGCACCCGCCCGATCTCAGGGGCGCGGTTACAGGCTGCCCAGCCCCAGATCCCGGCCGGCCTGCGGACCCTGGGGGCCGAGATCGCCAGCCGGACCGGCCCGGCACTGAGCGGCGGGTCGGTCTACACCGATGACAAGGCGCCGGTCGAGTGGCTGACCGACCTTTCGATCATCCGCTACGCGACCGGGACCCGCTGATCGGCGGCCGCGGGCCGCGGCGCCAGAGTCTGGCGGACCCGCACGCCCCCCTTGGGTGACAGCGTGATGGCCCGGAACTGCGCCTTGGCCTGGGTCTCGTCAACGGCGGTCAGCTCGGTGCGCTGCAGGATCCGCCCGAGCACGATCCGCATCTCCATCAGCGCGAAGCTCGCGCCCAGGCAGCGTCGCGTACCGCCCCCGAACGGAACCCACGTGTAGGTGTCGGGCGCGTCGGACCCGAGGAAGCGCTCGGGGGAAAAGCGCGCCGGCTCCGGGTACAACTCGCCGCGGCGATGGATGGTCCGGATCGACGGGTTGATCTCCACGCCGACCGGCACCTCGTAGCGCCCGAGCCGAAACGGCTCGCCGCGCACAACCCGGCCGACGCCGGGGATCACGGGGCGTATCCGCAGAGCCTCCTTGGCCACCGCGTCGAGGTAGGCGGCGTCGCCGTCTGCGGCCGCGGCCAGCACGCGCGCGTCGTGCAGCAGGAGATCGAAGGTCCAGGCCAGGCCGGTGGCGGTGGTCTCGTGGCCGGCCAGCAGCAGCGTGAGCAGCTCGTCACGGATCTCCTGATCAGAGAGCGCCTCTCCGTCCTCGTCGCAAGCCAGCAGCAGCGCCGAGAAGACGTCGTCGCGCTGCGCGAGATCCGGCGCCGCGCGACGGCGCGCGATCTCGGCGAACAGGAGCTCGTCGACCGCCAGCTTGCGCGCCTCGAACTCGACCGCTGCGCGCCGGTCGCCACGGCCGCGGGTGAGCGCCGAGATCATCAGCATTCCCCGCGGGCGCGCCAGGGGCTCGACCATCGCCCGCAGCCGGCCGCGCAGCTGCGCCTCCTCGTCGCCCGGCTCATAGCCGAACACCGCCCGCAGGATGATCCGCAGGGTCAGTGACTGCATGCTGGCCAGCAGCGTGAACTCCTCGCCGACCGGCCAGCCGTCGATCTCGGCGTCGGTGTACGCGAGCATCGTCTCGGCGTGGGCCTGCAGCTGGCGGCCGTGGAAGGCGGGCAGCATCAGCTTGCGCTGGCGCAGATGCTCGGCGCCGTCGAGCAGCAGCACCGAGCGCTCGCCGAGGATCGGCCCCAGCAGTGCGTTGGCCTCGCCGGCGTGCAGCTGGTCGCCCGAGCCGCGAAACACCGTCTTGACCAGTTCGGGATCGAAGACCATCACGAACTGCCGATCGAACAGGGTGCCGAACGTGACCGCGTCGCCGTAGCGCCGCCGGCAGGCCTCGAGAAATCGCGCCCCGCCGAGCAGGAAGCCGAGCGTCTGGACGATCCGCGGCAGCCGGGGGCCGGGGGGGAGGGAGGCGGTCGACATCGTGCACGGATCGTGTCAGATGGACTCACGCGGGTCCTCGGGAGGCCGCTGATCCCTGCACCAGGTCGCGGCTAACCGGAAACGCGCACGCGCTTTAGCCCGCGCTTAGGCCCTCCCGGTTCGGTGTCGGAGCGGGGTCGGACCGGGAGCGAGCAAGCTGCGCGCTCCCGGCGCCATCCCGTGCCCCGAGGCCACACGTGAGCTCATGCGAGAGAACTTTTTAGTCTTTGGGAGTCCGTCGATCGGCGAGCCGGAGATCGCCGAGGTTGTCGCGTCCCTGCGTTCGGGTTGGGTGGGGACCGGGCCCAAGGTGGGGCGCTTTGAGCAGATGCTCGCCGATTACGTGGGCAGCCCACACGCGCGCTGTGTCTCGTCCTGCACGGCTGCCCTGCAGCTGGCCATGGAGGTCCTGGGGGTCGGCGCCGGCGACGAGGTCCTGGTGCCGACGATGACCTTCGTGGCCTCCGCCAACGCGGTCGAGCACGCCGGTGCGACCCCGGTGCTGGTGGACTCAGAGCCCGGCACCGGGCTGATCGACCTCGAGGCCGCCGAGGCGGCGATCACCCCCCGGACCCGCGCGATCATGCCCGTCCACCTCGCCG
>JALYTU010000812.1 GCA_030854125.1 Actinomycetota bacterium
CCCTAGCGGAGATCGCCGGTGAGTTCACCGACGGTATCCGGATCGACGATCTCGAGCGAGCTACCGACGCCTATCTCGCCGACCCGTCCGTTCGCGCGCTCGACGGCGACCGTGTCCGCTTCACGACTGAGGATCTCCTGCGCTGTGAGCGGGCGATCTTGGACACCGCATCACGACGGCAGGGCGATCAGGTCGCGGTCGTTCCGCAAGCGCTGCTCGACCGTGCGCTCGGGTGTTCGCAGCCTGCGCTCAATGCCGACCAGGCGGCGGCCGTCCGGACGATCGCGACGAGCGGCAATGGCGTCGACACGGTGCAGGCGCTCGCCGGGACCGGGAAGACGACGATGATGCGCGCGCTCGCCGACGTCTACCGCCAGGCCGGTTTCACGATCATCGGCGCGGCGCCAACGGCCCGAGCGGCGCGCGAGCTCGGAGAGGTTGCGGCGATCCCGGCCGTGACGATGCACGCGCTCGCTCGCGGGCTCGATCGCGGAGACCGCCGTTTCCCGGAACGGACCGTCCTGCTGCTCGACGAGGCGGGCATGGCAAGCACCCGGATCACCTCGCAGATCCTCGCTCATGCTGAACGCGCCGGCATGAAGGTCGCGGCGGTCGGCGATTCGGGCCAGCTGACGTCTGTGGAGGCCGGCGGTTGGCTCGCCGCCGTGACCCGCCAGAACCCCGGCCCTGAGCTGCGCCAGGTCATCCGCCAGCACGATCCGTGTGAGCGTCGCGCGCTCGAGGCACTCCACGACGGGGACGCCGACGGCTACCTGGACCGCAAGGGCGACGCGATCACCATCCACGCCGACGAGGCCGACGCGATCACGGCCGTGATCGATGACTGGGCGGCCCAACGGGCCGAGGCTGGCCCAGCCGGGAGCGTGATCGTCGCCCGCGACAACGCAACCCGGCAACGACTCAACCACGCGGCACGCACCCATCTCAAGGCCGAAGGGCTCCTCCCCACGACCGGGATCATGATCGGCGAACGCGAGTGGGTCTCCGGTGACCGCGTGATCGCCCGGCGCAACGACCGCCGTCTCGATATCGATAACGGCACCTTCGCGACGATCACCGCGGTCCTGCCCCACGGGCGCGGCGTGACGATCCGCACCGACCGCGGCCACGAGCGAGCGCTCGACAGTTCCTACCTGCGCGATCATCTCGAGCACGCGTACGCGATCACCGGGCACGCCAGCCAAGGCGCGACCGTCGACACCGCGATCGTCATCGGCCGGCCCGAGGAGTTCACCCGCGAGTGGGCCTACACCGCGCTCTCACGCGCGCGCGAGAAGACAACCATTCACCTGATCGCCGACCACGGACCGATCGCCGCCGAACGCGGCGAGTACGCGCCCTCAGATCCAGCGCGCGAACCCGCCGAAGCGCTCGCGGCCCTCGCCCGCGCGATGACCCGCGCCGAAGCGGAGCCTCTGGCCATCGAGCACAGCGTGAGCGCCGAACCACGCGCTGCGCCGCCCGTCACGGGCAGCCAACCGATGCCGCCAACTCGGATGCCGGGATGGGCGGAACGCGATCTTGGCCGCGCACGTCGACCGACGGCCGTGTCGCCAGCCCGGGGGATCGGACGCTGAAATGTGCCGCTCAAAAATGGACACATTGCGCCGTTCTGAGCATCGTGCCAACGGATCGGTTCGCTGAATTAGCGGAGATCGCCGTCGATGAGCACGGCCTCTTCGAGCTCGAGGATTCCCGCGCTGTGGCTATGCCGACAACACCATCGCTCGGATGGCTCGGCGGCGGGCTGGAGCGGGTGAGCCACGGCACGTATCGCATCCCGTTCCTGTCGGGCGGAAGGCTGGGCGCGTACATGGAGGCGACCCTGCTCGGTCGGCAACATCCCGCTCGCCGCGGTGCTGTGGTCCGGCGGGATCAGCTTCTCCGAGGCCGGTCGCAATCGCGATCGGGCGGGGGCCGGCACCGCCGAGCGCGTTTTGGATCCGCTCGCGCGGGACCCATGCCTGGACGATCGCTGAGATCGCG
>JALYTU010000813.1 GCA_030854125.1 Actinomycetota bacterium
GTCCTGGCCGGCGCCGGAGTCGACGACGGCGACAGCGACACCGACACCGACACCGACACCGAGCCGGTAGCGACCTCTGACCAGCACCATCGCTCCGGACCGACCGCCCCGGGTCTGCTCGGACGCCTGCAGGACGGGATCCGCGCCGACCGGCGCGTGCCCGGCTCGCCCCTGCCCGGGCGGCCCGATCGTCGCGCCCGGCTGGACGCCGGTGATCACTCCGTGCAGATCCATTCCTGCCACGGCCGCGCGCGCCAGGTCGAGGTGATCCGCGACGCGGTCCTGCACGCGCTGGCGCAGGACGACGTGCTCGAGCCGCGCGACGTGATCGTCTTGTGCCCCGACGTCGAGTCCTTCGCGCCGCTGATCGAGGCGGCCTTCGGCGCCGGAGAGCCCGCGGACCGGGGGCATGGGACCGACTCGGACGGCGCAGGCCGCACCGGCGGCGATCTCGGACCCGGCGACGCTCGGGTCGACCTGCGCGTCCGCCTCGCCGACCGCTCGCTGCGCCAGACCAATCCGGTCCTCGGGGTCGTCACCGAGCTGCTGGATCTCGCCCATCAGCGGCTGACCGCGTCCCAGGTCCTGGACCTGGCCGACCGCGAGCCCGTGCGCCGCCGCTTTCGTCTCGACGACGACGATCTGACGCGGCTGCAGGATTGGGTCGTCCAGGCCGGGATCCGCTGGGGCCTGGACGCCGCCGCCCGGGCCCCCTACAAGCTTCAGGGCATCCCCAACGGCACCTGGGACGCGGGCCTGGAGCGGCTGCTGCTCGGGGTCACGATGACCGAGGACGGCAACCGGCTCTATGAAAACGTGCTGCCGCTCGATGACGTTGATAGCCAGTCGATCGACCTCGCGGGCCGGCTCGCCGAGCTGATCGCGCGCCTGCGCACCGGGCTGGACGCGCTGAGCTGCACGCAGCCGCTGAGCCGATGGAGCGAGGCGATCGCCGCCGCCGCGGACACGCTGACCAGCACCGCCCCACGGGAGCGCTGGCAGCGTGCCGAGCTGCAGCGCATCCTTGATGAGCTCGTCTCGGAGGCTGGCGAGGGCGCGGAGGTGAAGCTCGCCCCGGCTGAGGTCCGCTCGCTGCTCGCCGGGCGGCTGCAGGGCCGGCCGACCCGGGCCAACTTCCGCACCGGGCATCTGACCGTCTGCACGCTGATGCCGATGCGTTCTGTTCCCCACCGGGTCGTCTGCCTGCTCGGGCTCGATGACGGCGCCTTCCCGCGCAAGGCGCCCCGCGACGGCGATGACCTGATGCTCGACGCGCCCCAGGTCGGCGAGCGCGACCCCCGCTCCGAAGACCGCCAGCTTCTGCTCGACGCCCTGCTCGCCGCCACCGAGCGGCTGATCATCACCTACACCGGCAACGACGAGCGCACGAACACCGCTCGGCCGCCGGCCGTCCCGGTGGGAGAGCTGCTGGATGCGATCGACGCGACGGTCCGGCTGGACCCCACGCCGGAGCGACCGCTGCGCGCCGCCCGCGAGCAGGTGCTGATCCGCCACCCCCTGCAACCGTTCGATCCCCGCAACTTCACCCCTGGTGAACTCGGCTGCGAGACCGCGTGGAGCTTTGACCCGGTCACGCTGGCCGGCGCCCGGGCGCTAACCGGGTCCCGATCCGGGCCGACGCCGTTCCTGTCGGCGCCGCTCCGGGCCCGGCCCGCGCCGGTCATCGAACTCGAGGATCTCGTCCGCTTCGTCGAGCACCCGGTCAGGGCGTTCCTGCGTCAGCGTCTCGGGATCTCGCTGCGGGGCGGTGCCGACGAGATCGCCGACGGTCTGCCGGTGGAGCTGGATGGGCTGGGCCGCTGGGGCGTCGGCCAGCGCTTGCTCGAGGCCCGCCTGGACGGCGTGGACGGCCGCAACGCCGCGCTGGCCGAGATTGCGCGCGGCCTGCTGCCCCCGGTCGCGCTCGGCGCCCCGGTTCTCCACGGGGTGTTCAGAATCGTCGAGGCGATCGTCGATGCCGCCGAGGCAATCGCGCCGGGCGGCGGC
>JALYTU010000814.1 GCA_030854125.1 Actinomycetota bacterium
GCCGAGGCCCTCGGGCTGCGGTCGGCCGCGATCGAGCTAGGCGCCAGCCCGGGCGACCGCCGCCGAACCGCGTTCGCGCTCCCGGACGCCGAGGGACACCAGCTGGCCACGCTGCTCGTCCCCGCCGACCTCCCCGGAGCCGACGAGCAACGTCTGCGCAGCCAGGTCGTGCCCACCCTGGCCGCGCTGGTGGCGATCGCCTCCCGCCGTGACGCGCTGCAGGCCGAGGCGGTCGAGACCGCGGCGCTGCGACGCAGCGATGACATCAAGACCGCTCTGCTCCGCGCCGTCTCTCATGATCTGCGGACCCCTCTGACCTCCGTGGTCGCGGCCGGGCACGCGCTCGGCACCGACTCCCTGACCGACGACGAGCGCCGCGAGCTGAGCGCGGCGGTGGTCGAGGAGGGCACGCGGCTGGCGGTCCTGGTCGAGAAGCTGCTCGACCTCTCGCGCCTGCAGGCCGGCGCGATTCCGACCCGGCGCGACTGGGTCGCCGTCGAGGACCTGGTCGGGTCAGCGGCGGATGGCCTGCGCGGCGGCCCGGCACAGGTGCGCCTGGTCATTGACGCCGACGTTCCGGAGCTGCGGGCCGATGCGGCGCAGCTCGAGCGTGCCTTCGCCAACCTGCTCGAGAACGCGCGGCGCTACTCCAGCGGCCCGGTCTCCGTCCACGCGCGCCACGCCGGCTCGCGGGTGGTCATCTCGGTCGTCGACACCGGTCCGGGCGTCCCGCCCGCCGAGCAGGCACGGATCTTCGAACCCTTCTACCGCGGGCGCGGCGGGCAGGACGATGGCTGGACCGGATCGGGGCTGGGCCTGGCGATCACGCGCGGGTTCGTGGAAGCCAACGGCGGCACGATCGAGGTCGAGTCGCTGCCCGGGCAGGGCACGACCTTTGTGATCTCCCTGCCCGCCGGCGAGCCGGAGTAGTGGCCGGCGAGCGCGCTGACCGCCCGAGGATTCTCGTCTGCGACGACGAGCAGCAGATCCTCCGGGCGCTGCGGGTGATCCTCCGCGACGCCGGCTTCGAGGCGCTGCCCGCCAGCACCGGTGAGGAGGCGCTCGACGTCGCCGCCGTGGGCAGGCCGGACGCGGCGATCCTCGACCTGGTGCTTCCGGACACCGAGGGGATCGAGCTCTGCCGGCGCCTGCGCGAGTGGACCCCGATGCCGGTCATCGTCCTCTCGGCCGTCGGCGACGAGGACGCCAAGGTCCGGGCGCTGGCGGCAGGGGCCGACGACTACGTGACCAAGCCGTTCAGCCCCCGCGAGCTGATCGCGCGCCTGCAGGCCAACCTGCGCCGGATCGAGCCCGATCCGGGAGAGACCGAGATCACCGCCGGCGAGCTGTCGGTCGATCTCGCCGCCCGGACGGTCACCCGCGGCACCGAGCCGGTCCACCTCACCCCGACCGAGTTCGATCTCCTGCGCCTGCTGGCCCGCAACCGGGGCCGGCTGATGACCCATCGCGACCTGCTCGTCTCGGTCTGGGGCGCGAGCTACGGCGAGGACACCCAGGTTCTGCGCGCGCATATCGCCAACCTCCGGCGCAAGATCGAGCCATCCGAGGGCCCGAAGGTGATCCGCACCGACCCGGGCGTCGGGTACCGGTTCGTGACCTGACCGCGACTCTGGTTGAATCTCCCCATGGCGAGCTTTGAGATCGCGGGGAAGGTCGCGATCGTCACCGGTGGCGCCCGTGGGATCGGCCTCGGGACCGCTGAGGCGCTGGCCCGGCGCGGGGCCACCGTGGTGATCGTCGACCTCGACGCGACCGCCGCCCAGAGCGCCGCCGACGGTCTGCCCGGCCCATCACTCGGCTTCGCCGGCGACGTCACCGACCGAGGCGCGATGCGGCAGATCGTCGCCACGGTGGTACAGGAGCGCGGCGGTGTCGACATCGTGGTCGCCAACGCCGGGATCGCAGCCCGCGGGGCCACCGTCCGAGCGATGAACGGAGAGGCTTTTGACCGCGTCCTCAACGTGAACCTGATGGGGGTCTACAA
>JALYTU010000172.1 GCA_030854125.1 Actinomycetota bacterium
GCACCGGGCGCGCCCAGGCGGGCAGGCCGGCGCCGGCGACCATTGCCGCACCGCCCGCAGCACCCCGCAGCAGCGTCCGCCGCGTCACCGCCCCACTGAGCACCCCAGACATACCGCGCGGTATAGCACTAACGTGCCCGGTGACGATGAACCCCGAGCCCCCGATCAGCGTCGGACGCATCTTCCTGCGGCTCACGCGGCTGTGGCTGCCGCTGGCGATCGGGGCGGCCGGAGTGGTGCTGATCGTGCTCGGGCACGCCAGCCTGTCGCAGAACACCGACGGGCGCGCGCTGAAGGCCGCGTCCGGGGTCGGACTGCTGATCGTCGCCATCATCGTGTGGATGTTCAACTGGATGTTCCGGATGAGCATTGAGTCAAACCGCGACCGCGACGTCGAAGAGGCGGCCCGGGTGCATTTCGATCGCACCGGGCGCTGGCCCGACGAGGAGCCGCAGGACCGATGAGCAGCGCGGTGGCCGCCGCCGCGGCGGGCGACTTTCAGGTCATGGGGATCGTCAACGTGACCCCGGATTCGTTCTCCGACGGTGGCCTGTACCTCGACCGCGCGGCGGCGATCGCGCACGGCATCGAGCTCGAGCGGGCGGGGGCGAGCATCCTGGACATCGGCGGGGAGTCCACGCGGCCCGGCGCCCATCCCGTCCCCGAGGCCGAGGAGTTGGGCCGCGTCGTCCCGGTGATCGAGGGGCTCCGTGCCCACGGGTCGCTGGCGCAGATCTCGATCGACACCTCCAAGGCGGCGGTCGCCGCGGCCGCCCTGCTGGCCGGAGCCACGCTGGTCAACGACGTCACCGCCTTGCGTGGAGATCCGGCGATGGCCGAGGTGGTGGCCGACGCCGGCGCGGACCTGTGCCTGATGCACATGCTCGGCGACCCGCGCACGATGCAGCGCGACCCCCGTTACGACGACGTCGTCTCCGAGGTCAAGGCGTTCCTGGACGAGCGGCTCAGGTTCGCCGTCGCGGCCGGAATCGCCGAAGAACGGATCGCGCTTGACCCCGGGATCGGCTTCGGCAAGACGACCGAGCACAACCTCGCCCTGCTGCGCCGCGTCGGCGAGCTCGTCGACCTCGGGCGCCCGGTGCTGATCGGGACGTCGCGCAAGTCCTTTCTGGGCAAGATCACCGCCCGTCCCGTCCAGTACCGGATCGCAGCCACGATTGCCACCAACCTGTTCGCCTACGAGCGCGGCGCCCGAATCTTCCGGGTCCACGACGCCGGTCCGATCCACGATGCCCTGCAGGTGATGGCTGCTACGGTCCAGCCCCCATGGCTGACGACGCCGACGAGTTCGACGATGTCGACGACGTAGACGAGGACGACGAGGGTCACTCCGAGCCCGAGGTCACGATCGAGATCAGCGGCCTCTCGCTCTACACCCACCTCGGTGTCACGGCGGCCGAGCGAGAGGTGGGACAGCGCCTGCTCCTGGATCTCCGGCTCGACGTCGGCGAGTGCGACGCGACCGTGACCGATCGCATCGAGGACACGATCGACTACGGCCAGGTCTGCGAGATGGCCAACCTCGTGGCCCAGCAGCGGACCTACAAGACGCTGGAGCGCCTGTGCGCGGCGATCGCCGACCGTCTGCTGGACCAGTACGACGCCGGCGCGGTCTGGGTCAAGGCGGCCAAGCCCGAGCCGCCGCTCGCGCTACCGGTCGGCGAGGTCTCCGTCGAAGTGTGGCGCGAGGCCAACGGGTGAGTGGCTGCGCGTGAGCGCCACCGGGTACCTCGGGCTCGGCTCCAACATCGGCGATCGGCGCGGCCACCTGCAGGCGGCAGCGGCCAGGTTGCCCGCGCACGGGGTGGTCGTCACGGCGGCCTCTTCGGTGTATGACACCGAGCCGGTCGGGCTCATGCTCGACCAGGCCGAGTTTCTCAACGCCTGCCTGCGAATCGAGACGGCGCTGGCGCCGCTGGACCTGCTCGACGCCGCCAAGGCGGTCGAGCGCGAGGTGGGGCGCGAGGCGGGGGGTGTGCGGCACGGGCCGCGGGTGATCGACGTCGATGTGCTGCTGCTCGGCTCGCAGACGTTCAGCTCCGATCGCCTGCGCCTTCCCCACCCCGAGGTGGGCTCGCGACGGTTCGTGCTCGTCCCCCTGCTCGAGCTCAATCCGCAGCTCGCCCTGCCCGGCGGCGAGCGGCTCGCTGATCAGCTGGCGCAGCTCGGCCCCGGCCAGGAGGTACGGCGGGCCGGCCCACCACTGCTGTAATGCACCGATGCTGCTCGTCGTCGACGTAGGAAACACGCAGACGCACTTCGGGGTGTTCCCGCCGGGCGGGGACACGATCGCCGAGGACTGGCGCTTTGCCACCGTGCGCGAGTCCACACGAGACGAGCTCGGAGCCGCGTTGTCAAACCTGCTCGCGCTGCGCGGGCACCAGTTCTCCGACATTCAGCACGCGATCGTCTCCTCGACCGTGCCCCAGCTCTCCGATCAGTGGACGGCGATGTCCGAGCGCTATCTGAAGCTCCAGATGCTCGTCGTCGGCCCGACGATTCGCACCGGGATGCCAATCCGGATGGACAACCCCCGGGAGGTCGGGGCCGACCGGCTCGTCAACGCGGTGGCAGCCTACGAGCGCGTCCAGGGCGCTTGCGTGGTCGTCGACTTCGGGACCGCGATCACCTACGACGTCGTCTCGGCCGCTGGTGAGTACCTCGGCGGGATCATCAGTCCGGGCGCCGAGATCTCGATCGACGCACTGTACGAGAGGGCGGCCAAGCTGCCCAAGGTCGAGCTGGCACCGCCGCGGTCGCTGATCGGCAAGTCCACGGTGGATGCGATCCGCAGCGGGATCGTGTTCGGGTTCGCCGCCCAGGTCGACGGGATCGTCCGGCGACTGCGCGAGGAGCTCGGGCCCGACACCAAGGTGCTGGCTACCGGCGGGCTGGCGCGCGCGCTGGTGCCGGAGGTGCGCGAGACGATCGATCAGGTCGACGATCTGCTGACCCTCACCGGGCTGCGGCTGATCTGGGAGCGCAACCAGGACTGACCTGGGGGCCGGTCAGGCGGCTCAGCCGGCCGTGGCTGCGGCCAGCGGCGGCGGCACGGGCACGTCCGGGGTGCGGGCGACGGTGGCGGCGAGAATCAGGTACCCCAGTCGCCGCCGGTCCTCGGGGTGAGCGAGCTCGGCCGCGTCAAACGCGTCGAGCAGGTCCACGATCACCGTGAACAGTGGCGCGTCGTCAACCTCGGGGGGGACATCGCAGGCCTGGCGGGCGAGCGCGAGCATTTCCGGACCGGACTCGTTGCCGCGCATGGTGGCGATCGCGCCCAGCATCACGAAGGCCGACACGCGGTCGAGCAGCAGATGGGGAGTCTGCGCGCGTTCGCCGACCGCCGGCCCGGCGCTCTGCAGCGGCTCGCCGGCGGCGATCCGCAGCGCCTGGCCGGAGGCGATGCAGTGGATCTGCTCGGTCGAGAGGCCCGCCTGGATGGCCATCCGCAGCTGGAAGACCGAGGACAGGGCGGCGGCCCCGTAGGGTGCGTCGGAGGCGAACAGGATCTGTCCGGGGGGAACGAGCGAGAACAGCGCCTGCAGATCGGCCGGCATCCACCAAGCGGTGTCGAACAGCAGGTTGGGATGGTCAGGCGCGACCCGCCAGATCCACGACAGGTCACAGATGCCGGCGTGGGCGAGGATGATCCGCGCGTCGGGGAACTCGGCGGCCAGCGCCACGGCGTGGCTGCCCAGGGCGGGGATGCCGCGCCCGGCGTGGATCAGGATCGGCAGGCGGCGCTCGTGGGCCAGGGCGCCCAGCTCTCGCAGTGCCGGATGGTCGAGGTTGAACTGCTCGGCCCGGGGGTGCAGCTTGATCCCCTTGGCGCCCGCGGCGAGCGCGCGCCGCGCCTCGGCCAGCGCGTTGCCCGCGTTCGGGTTCACGCGGCAGAACGGGGTCAGGACCCCGTCGGCGTGGGCCGCGGCCGCGATCACCATGTCATTGGCCGGCGGGTAGCCGTCGGGCTCGTGCATCGGGAACACGAACGCGCCCCGCGCGTGCGCTGTGGTCAGCGTCGCCAGCAGCTGCTCAAGGGACTGGCTCATGCCGTCGGGGTCGTTGTGACCCAGATGGGTGTGTGCGTCGAACAGCTCGACACCCGGCACCTGCTCGCGCAGGAGCTCCAACCACGGCGTCACCAGCGCGGACATGTCCATCGGCTGCAATTCCTAGCAGGTACCGCGAGCTCTGACGGCGGCAGTAACGTCTCTCAGACGATGACCGCGACACTGACCGATCCCTGGGAGCTGGGCGGGGTCCAGATCGCCAACCGGGTCATGCTCGCGCCGCTGGCCGGGATCGGCAACTGGTTCGTGCGTCTGCAGGCCAAGCGTTACGGCGCCGGCCTGGCGGTCTCCGAGATGGTCTCGAGCTTTGCCGTGCATCACGGCAACGAGCGCACCTGCACCGAACTATTGCGGATCCATCCCGAGGAGCACCCGGTGTCGGTGCAGCTGTTCGGCCACGACCCGGAGGTGATGGCGTCGGCCGCCGAGCGGGTTGCGGCCGCGGGTGCGGACATGATCGACATCAACATGGGCTGTCCGGTTCCGAAGGTCTGCAAGACCGGTGCCGGCGCGGCCCTGCTCGACGACCCCGACCTCGCGGTCGCGCTGGCGCGTGCGGCGGCCCGCGGGAGTGGACTGCCGGTCACGGTCAAGCTGCGTTCGGGCCTGCGTCCGGGGGACGACAAGGGGATCGAGACGGCCCGCCGGCTGGCCTACGACGGCGGCGTGGCGGGACTCTGCATCCATCCACGGCACGCCTCGCAGCGACACGCCGGCAGCCCGGATTACGAGCTCGCCCGGCGCCTGATCGAGGAGCTGCCGGTTCCGGTGCTCATCTCCGGGGGGCTGCGCACCGCGCAGCGCGCGCGCGCGGCCTTCGCCCAGACCGGAGCCGCTGGCATCCTGCTCGCGCGCGGCTCGCTGGGCAACCCGTGGCTGTTCGGGGAACTGCTCGGAACCCGGGCGAGCGAGCCGACGCGGGATGAGATCCTGGCCGAGCTGGAGTGGGTGATCGATCGCGCCGGTGAGCATCTCGGTCCCGAGCGCGCCAACCGCTACCTACGCAAGTTCTATCCCTGGTACATCGAGCGCCTGGGTGGCGACAAGCCGCTGCAGGACGCGCTGCAGCGCGCCGACGGCCTCGACGATGCCCGGGCGCTGCTCGGGCTCGTTCCGGCCTGAATCCGAGGCGCGGGCGCGCGCCCGCGCGCAGTGGTAGGGTGCCGCGCCATGATCCGGTGGATCGGGTGGCTGACGACGGTGACCGCCGCGATCGTGCTCGCCGTCGCCCCGGCCGCCTCGGCCCAGGTCCAGCCCTACGGGACCAATGACTACGGCGGCTTTCGCAACGTGCTGGCGCCGGGCACCAACGGCCTGGACACCCTGGTCCAGCTCGGCGCCTTCAAGAGCACCGGGGCCCGGCCGGCTCACAACGACGACCAGCTGCAGATGTACTCGGGCCTGGCCACGGCGGCCGGCGGGATCACCGCCCAGACCCTCCCCGACTACTTCAAGGACGCGACCTTCGGCGTGCCCAGCGGCAACCAGGGCAGCAGCGAGAGCCCCGAGCCCGGGGTGACGATCGTCCGCGACGCGCAGCACGGGGTGCCCCACATCTACGGCGACACGCGCGCAGCGCTGATGTTCGGGATCGGGTACGCGACCGCCGAGGATCGCCTGTTCTTCATCGACGTCCTGCGCCACTCCGGGCAGGGCGACCTCGCCTCGTTCGCGGGCGGCGCCAACGTCGGCATGGACGAGAGCGTGTGGGCCAACGAGCCCTACACCCCGCAGGACCTCACCAATCAGGTTCAGTACGCGATGTCGCACGTGCCCGACGGGCCGCAGATCTATGCCGACGAGATGAGCTACGTCGACGGCATCAACGCCTATATCGCCAAGGCCGCCCAGCCGCTCAACGCGCTGAGCATGGAGCCGGCCGAGTACGCCGCACTCGGGATGATCGGCGGACCGGCGCCGTTCACACTGCAGGACCTCGTCTCGATCGCCACCCTGGTCGGCGGGATCTTCGGCGGGGGCGGGGGCCAGCAGCTCAACAACGCGGTCCTCTACGAATCGCTGGCCAAGCGCTTCGGAGCCGAGCACTTCCCGGTCGCGGGCGCGCCGACGGTGATCCCGAAACCGCGCCGCGTGCGCGGCAAGCCGGGCCGGCGCGGCAAGCACGGCCAGCGAGCCAAGCGGGTCAAGCGGGTCAAGCGGGTCGACCACTCGGGCCTGGCCACCTTTTTGAGCTTCAACGCCGCCAACGATCCCGAGGCGCCGACCACCGTCGCTCATACGGCATTCCCGTATCAGACACTGCCGGCCCCGAGCCGGGCGTTGGCGCGGACGGTGGCGATGCCCGACCCGGGGTCGGTGAACATGGT
>JALYTU010000173.1 GCA_030854125.1 Actinomycetota bacterium
GTGGACGCGGTCAGCGGTCGCGCCCGCGCGCCGGGACGCGCTCCAACAGGCGCTAGTCCGGGAGGACCACCGCGGAGGGCTGGCGCTCGCCGCGGTGGACCTCGATCGCGACCGCCCGCATCCGCGTGCCCGTCCCGGGATCCTCACCGGTCCCGGGGTTGCGCGCGTAGCGCGGATGCGCCCCGGAGGAGATCTGCAGGCGGATCCGGTGGCCGGCCGCGAAGCGGTGCCCCAGCGGCCAGAGCGCGAAGCTCACCCTCCAGATTCCGTCGGCGTCGCGCTCAACGCGTCCCGGCGCCACCCGAGCCAGCGCGTCGCAGACGTTGCGCGACACCCCGTTGGCGTCGACGTCACAGACCGGGCAAAGACATCGAAGAACTCGCCGTCGGCGGAGACGAACAGCTCGACGCGAACGTCTCCGATCGCCTCGACTGTCTTGGCCAGCGTGTCCCCGTAGACGAGCACGTCGTCGCGACCCTCGAGCTCACGGTTGTAATCACCTGCAGGCCCCGCTCGGCGAGCATGCGCCCGAACATCAGCCCGACGAATCCCGTCCGGCCGTACCGCGAGCGAACGAGCACGCTCGGCTGTGGGCGGCCGAGGCCCGCCGTGGCCACCCAGCGGTCGGCCAGCAGGATCGCGCCATCATCGGCGGCGCTCGGCTCCACACGTCGCCCCGGATATCGGTAGAACATGGAGCGTGCTAGAGCTCTCGGTCCGGGAGGGGAGCGTCGCCGATGAGGCGACCGTGCTCGCCCTGTTCGACGAGTCCGTCCGGTGGCTGGTCGCGCGAGGGCAGCCGGGGCAGTGGGGCAGCGAGCCATGGTCTGAGCAGCCGGAGGCACGCGCGCTGGTCAATCGCACCCTGCGCGAAAGCGAGGTCCGCATCGCCGAGCACGACTCGGAGGTCGTCGGCGCACTGGCCGTCGGCGCCTGCCCCCCGTACGTGCCCGGCACCCCCGTGCCCGAGCTCTACGTGACGCTGTTGATCAGCGCGCGCCGTCTCTCGGGCCACGGGGTCGGAGCCCACCTGCTCGACCTCGCCACCGAGATGGCGCTCGAGCGCCGAGCACGCATGATGCGCGTGGACTGCTGGGCCGATTCGCCGGCCCTGATTGCCTTCTACGAGCAGCAGGGCTTCACTCGCCAGGGCCAGTTCGATCTGCGCGGCTGGCGCGGTCAGATCCTGGGCAAACTGCTCTGAGCGACCGTCGGCGGCGACCGCACGGCTGCTATATCGAGGGCCATGTCCCCTCTCGCCACCCGCTCTCTTGGCGATAGCGGCCTCGATGTCTCAGTGGTCGGACTGGGCGCCAACAACTTCGGCCGCCGGGTCGACCTCAGCGACACGCGGCGCGTGATCGACGCCGCGCTGGACACCGGCATCACCTTCGTGGACAGCGCCGACATCTACGGTGGCCACGGCGGCAGCGAAACCCTCCTCGGCGAGGTGCTCGAGGGCCGCCGGGACCGCTTCGTGCTCGCCACCAAGTTCGGCATGGACATGGGTGACGAGCGCGGTCCGCGAGGCTCGCGCGACTACGTCGCCAACGCAGCCGAGGCCTCGCTGCGGCGCCTGCGCACCGACGTGATCGACTTCTACTGGTATCACCAGCCCGACGGGGTCACCCCGATCGCCGAAACCCTCGGCGCCCTGCACGAGCTGGTCACGGCGGGCAAGGTGCGCGCGATCGGCGCCTCGAACTTCAGCGCCGACCAGCTGCGCAAGGCCGACGCGGCCGCCCGCGGCGACGGATTGACGCGTTTCGCCGCGGTCCAGAATGAATACAGCCTGCTCGTGCGCGATGCCGAGGCCGAGGTGCTGCCCGCGTGCGAGCAGCTGGGAATCGCGTTTGTCCCGTTCTTCCCGCTCGCCTCAGGACTGCTCACCGGCAAGTATCACCGTGGCCAGTCCGGTCCCGACGGCGCGCGGCTGTCAGGCGGGGGTGAGATCGCCACCGACCGCCAGTTCGATCAGGTCGAGGCGCTCCAGGGCTTCGCCGACGCGCGTCAAATCCCACTGCTGGCGGTCGCGATCGGCGCGCTGCTCGCGCAGCCGGCGGTCGCCTCGGTGATTGCCGGCGCCACCCGACCCGAGCAGGTCCAGGCCAACGCGGCCGCGGGTGGCTGGACCCCCTCGGACGCAGACCGGGCCGAGCTCGAGTCCCTGCTCGCCGCCTGACGTCCGTCAGCCGGTCAGTCGGTCTGGCGCGACAGCAGCGTCACGAACCGCGCGATCCGCGTCAGTTCGGCGGCCGGCAGCGCGCCGGATGCGGGCACCAGCAGCGTCATCGGGCCACGCTCGTGCGCCCAGCGCCGCGCCCGCTCGCTGAACTGCGCACCGACCCAGACGAGCGGCATCGCGCCCGCGAAGGCGATCACCGCCTCCTCCTGTGCTTCGGGTCCGGACTCGCGGCGCAGCACCGAGACGGCCACCTGGTCCAGCGCCCGGGCGGCTGCGTCGATCGCGTCCAAGCCACCGTCGTCGATGACCAGCGTCGCTGCGCCGTCCCGGAGGGTCTCGGCCACCCAGCCGTCCGGCGTCTGGGCGATTGCGGTGCTCGTCGCGACGAGCCGGTACACGGCGTCCATCGGTCGTCTCACTCTCCGTCGGGCAGACGCCAGCCGAGTTCGCCGGGTAGGCCGAGTGCGGCCTCGGGGCCCCAGCTTCCGACCGCGTAGGGCAGCGTCTCGGGCGGGTTCTCGAGCACCGGTGCGCACACTTCCCAAAGGCGTTCGATCTGCTCGCTGCGGGTGAACAACAGCCGCTCGCGGAGCATCACGTCGTGCAGCAGACGCTCGTAGGCCTCTAGCCCGTCGTGGCCGTCGAACGCGGCGTCGATGTCCAGCGTGAACGCCGCGCGCCCGAGATCGATGGCCGGGCCGGGGATCTTGGCCTCAACCTCGATCCGCACCTGGGGGGCGTCGGAGAGCTCGAACACCAGCTCTGAGGGCCGCTTGGCCCGATCCTCGGGCTGGTTGGGAAAGATCCCCAGCGGGGCCTCGGTGAACCCGATCGTCACCGTACGGCGACCCTCGGCGAGTGACTTGCCGGTTCGCAGGTAGAACGGCACTCCGCTCCAGCGCCACGCATCAACGCGCACCTCGACCGCAACGAAGGTCTCCACCGTCGAGTCCTCGGCGACGTCATCGCTGTCGCGATAGCCCTCGTACTGGCCGAACACCACCCGCTCGGGGTCGAGCGGGCGTACGGACTCAAACAGCTTGGTGCGCTCCAGGTGCAGCGCTTCGGCGTCGACCCGCGAGGGGGGCTCGAGCGCAACGATGCCCAGGATCTGCAGCAGGTGGGTGACCACCATGTCGCGGAACGCCCCGGTCTGCTCGTAGAAGCCGGCCCGGCCCTGGATGTCGATCGCCTCGGGGACGTCGATCTGCACGTAGGCGATGTGGTCGCGGTTCCAGATCGGCTCGAACATGCCGTTGGCGAAGCGTAGGGCAAGGATGTTCTGGGCCGCCTCCTTGCCCAGGAAGTGATCGATCCGGTAGATCGACTCCTCGCCGAGGACCCCGTGCAGTGTGGCGTTGAGCTCGCGGGCGCTGGCCAGGTCGTGGCCGAAGGGCTTCTCGACGACCAGCGCACAGTTCTCGGCCAGACCGCTCGCGCCGAGCATCCGCACCATCTCCTGGCTCGCCGACGGCGGCACCGACAGGTAGACGAGCCGCTCGCCCTCGGCGTTGATCTCCTGCTCGGCACGCGTGACCGCATCGGCGAGATCCGCGCCGTCGTCGGCGCTGGACACCACGAAGCTCAGCCGCTCCGAGAACTCCTGCCAGGTGCCGTCCAGCTCGCAATCGCTGTGCTGCTCGAGCGCCTCGCGGACCTGCCCACGGAAGTCGTCATCGCTGCCCGGCGAGTGGCGGCCCGAGCCGATGATCCGGAAATCCTCGGGCATCATCCCCTCGCGGTGCAGGCGGAACAGGCCCGGGAACAGCTTGCGGGCGGCGAGGTCGCCCCGCGCACCGAAGAGGATCAGCACACGGTTAGACGGACGGTGGGCCTCGCTCACCGCCCTCACGCTACACGAGCGCGCCGCGCGGGCCATGGCCTGGGCTCAGGAGTTGTCGATCACCCTCCCGGATGGCGACAGCGTGTACCACGGCGCGCCGAACTGGCTGATCCCGGCGCCGTAAGCGTCCTTTGCGTCCCCGTCCTTGACGTAGTGATAGAGCGGGCGTCCCCGATATGTGACCTGAAGCGTCCCGTCGCTTCGCTTCACCGTTCCGAGGTCGGCGGCCACCGCCGCTCCGGCGGCACTCGGGTGTCCGGTCACCGGCGGCCACGCGCTCGCGCAGGCGCCCGAGCAGCTCGATCGGTTTCCGTGGTCAGCGCGGAACATGTACACGGTCATCTCTCGGGGGCCGGCGGCCAGGATCATCCCGAGCTTGTGATCGGACTTGGCCGTGATCGTGATCCGGGTAGCCGGCGGGGTGGCGGCGGCGGTGCTCTGACCACCGTAGGCGCCGGCCGCGTACGGACCGCCGGCCGCGGAGCTCGTGGCCTTTGCCGGCTGCGCCGCGGCGGCGGTGCTGGCCGCGCTGGACGTACCGGACGCAGCCGAGCTCGAGCCGCTGCTGCCGCAGGCAGCGAGGACCAGGGCGGCGGTGACCGCGGAGAGGATGAGTGGGTAACGGGACACGGTGGGCCTTTCGATCGACGGCTCTGACCCTCCAGACCCCGGCGCTCGCTTATCCTTCCCGGGGCTCGGGCGGCGAACCGTGGGTCCGCTCAGTCGCCCGCAGCAAGCAGGAGGTCGGCCTTCATGCGCTGGCGCAGGCGGCGGGCTCCATCTGGCGCGGGCTCCCCGAGGCGCGCCAGGGCACGAGCGATCTCGCCGGCCCGCGCGTCGAAGATCGCCGCCCGGCTCGGGTCAACACTCACCGTTCGTCGCCGGAACGCCTCCAGCCCGGCGAGCACCGTGACGACGTCATAGCGGCGGGTCACGGCAAGGGCAAAGCCGGCTGCGCTGGCCTGCGCCAGAGTTCGCTGGGCAGCGGCCCGGACCTCGAGCTCGTCCTCGATCATGCTGGTGAGCGCAAAGTAGTCGCCGTCGGGCAATGGCTCGGCGACATACAGCGCGCCTCCGGGTCGCAGCACCCGGCGCGCCTCGGCCAGCGCTGCCCCGTGCGCCGGCATCGGCACATGGTGCAGGGAGCGCATGAACACGACGGCGTCCACGCTGTCGCCGGTGACGGGCAGGCTCTCGGCGAGCCCGACGGCGTAGCTGACTCTCGGGCCGGCGGCCTGCGCCCGCGCCTGGGTGAGCTGACCGTCGGAGATCTCGATGCCGACTGCTCGCGCCCCGCGCTCGGCGAGCGCTCGCACGAGCGTCCCACCACCACAGCCGACGTCGACGATGTCTCGCCCCTGCGGGTCCAGCAGCTCGCACAGGACGGAGAGGTCGGTGCGCACATCGCTTCCTAAAGTCATCGGCCGTCGGTTGGGGCCAGCACGTGCTCGTACACGATCAGCGAGGTTGGCGTCGCGACCGTGTCGTACAGGGACCGGGCCGGGGCGTTGAACTGCTGCGTGTGCCAGTAGACGCGATCAGAGCCCCGGTCGCGGGCCGTCGCATACACGGCGTCGATGAGCGCCCGCGCCACCTCGCCGCCCCGACGGGCACGACCGACGAAGAGATCCTCGAGGTAGCAAGAACTCGTCGCGCTCCAGGTCGCGGCGTGGAAGACGAGATGCGCGAGACCGATCGGACGGTCCTCGCCGTCCACGGCGACCAGACCGAGCATCCCGGCGTCCTGATCACGCAAGCGGGCGAAGGTCAGCTCGGTGGTCGAATCTGGAACCTCGGCGCGGTAGAAATCCAGGTACCCGCGCCACAGCGCCAGCCAGCCGCCGCGGTCAGCCTCGCCCAGGCGGCGGATCGCGATCCTGTCGTTGGCGTCGGGCACGGTCGTCTCCTCGGGCCGGGGAGCCGGATGCTCCGCTGGGTGTTTTATACCCGAGCGTCGCGGGTGGGCGGCGCGCTCAGCAGGTTCCGGCGTCGGCCGACACCCCCGGTCCCGCACTGGGAGCATCGACCACGCCGCCGGCGGAGCCGCGCAAGATGGCGCCGAGATGTACCACGTACCAGACCCCGCGCCACGAGATCAGCGAGGCGATGCCGATCGAGTGCAGCTGGCCGTTCTCGCGGTAGACCAGGCGCGTGTTGGGCAGTTCGTAGTAGCCCACCCGGTTGTCGCAGACCCCGGGCGGCACCCAGTGGGCGTAGCCGGCCACGGCCGCGGTCCGGATCAGGCGCGAGGCTGTGCCACCGACCCCGAGCAGGGCGTGCGCAGCCGCGATGTCCAGCCGGTAGTCGTAGAACAGCCGGGATTCGAAGTCCCCGGCCGGGTCCCCGACCGACTTGAGC
>JALYTU010000003.1 GCA_030854125.1 Actinomycetota bacterium
CTCCACGAGGTCGTTCGGGTAGTCTGGCTCGGGGTCTGATTATTTGGTCTGCAGCGGGGGCGGGGGCGGGACGGCAGCAGCTCTGGACATGAATGCCAGTGGGACTCAGGGGTGGGTCTTGAGATCAAAAGTCAAAGTCAACGGCGGCGGCGGGTGGAGCCTGGATGCAGAATCAGGGGCGTGGGGTGATAGCGGGTAGGGTCAGCGGAGCGGCTCGGTGAACGAGGAGGTGCCCGGACGGATGCGCTCATCGGGTCGTGCCGGCTGGCGAGCTGGTCCGGGGTCGTTGGAAGGGCTGGTGTGGCTGGCGCGGGTCGGGCCGGCTTCGGTGCAGGCCTGGGGGGCTGCGATGGGCTGGAGTCGCTCCGTTGCGTTCTCACACGCCCAGCGCCTGGAGCGCGAGGGATGGCTCGTGCGATATCCGACGCTGCGCGGGCAAGGCACGCTACTGGTCGCGACCGGCTCGGGGGTACGGATGGCCGGGGTGGCGGTCTCGCCGGCCCGACCGCCAGCGCCGACCTGGTGGGCGCACCTTCACGCGTGCGGCTGGGTCGCTGCCTGGCTGACCGTCCGCGGGCGGGTAATGCAAGGCTGCCGCGAGGTCGACGAGGATCCATCCTGGCGCGGGGATATTCGCTGGCACGACAGCAACGGCGCTCACCGCGCCAGACACCGTCCCGACCTCGCGGTGGTCGTGGACGGCGTGCGGTTCGCAATCGAGGTTGAGCTGGCGCGCAAATCCGCCGAGCGGCTGACGGCGATCGTTGGTCTGCACGCCCGCTGGCGCGCGGGCGGGCAGACCGGCGGCGTTATCTACGTATGCGCGGATGAAGCCGGTGCCGACCGGGTACGGGAGATCGCCCACGAGCGAGGACTGAGCACCCGCCGCGGCGGCGGACTGCGCGTCGAGCTGCTCGAGAAGATCGAACGGGAAACGCGCGCCGCCGCGTCGGCGTGAGAGCCGTCGGGCGGCTGGCGCGCCAGGCGGCGCCACCGGCTCGCTGAGCATCCCGGGGTCGGGAGGCGAAACCATCGGCTTGAGAAACCTCGGAAAGGGCAATTCGCGCGCAGCATTCAGTTCGACAACGGCGCCGCCGATCGAGTGTAAGCGCTAGTAGAAGCGGTTTGCCGGGCGTAGCGATATGGTTGGTGGAGATGTTCCGCCTACACGTCGTGTTCGTCGACATCGTGCTCGTGATCGTGCTCGGAGTGCTTGGAGTGCTGGGGGCGAGGCTGCTGCGACGGCGTAGCACGCTGTCGGTGAAGAACGTCTACCTCGCCGCGGCGGTGATCGGATTGGCGTTTGTGGTAGGCGTGGCCGTGCGGGCGTGGACCGCCGTGCTGGGGCTCGCGCCGGTGGCCTCGGCGGCGGTATCCGGCGCGGCTTCGGGACGTCGCTGGCGTTTGGCAGATCTCGGTGCTGGCGAGGAGCTGCGCCAGCACGAACTCTCACGCCGCTGGATATGGCAGCCCGCGCCAGCGCGACGGTCGGGGGAGCGGCTGTTCATCGCCTCCCAGGGTGAGATCGTTCACCAACGGCCCTGGCCCGGTGACGTTGAGTACGTGGCGATGACCACCCTGGGTGATCGTGGCGCCAGACTTCCACTCGGGGAGGGGCAGCACGTGTTCGAATGCGGGGGGACCGGGACCGGGAAGACCACGACCGCGCGTCGGCTGCTTGCCGAGCGCACCCGCGCGCATGGCGCCGCCGCGCTGCTGATCGATCAGAAGGGCGACCCCGAGGACGAGGAGCAGTTGCGGCGGATCGCGGCGGCCGCCGGCCGGCCGTTTGTGCTGTTCGATCCTCGCGATCCCGAAACTGATCGTTGGCAGCCGTTGTGGGGCGCGCCTGCGGACATCGCCGCGCGGGCGGTCGAGGCGATCAAGCGCTCGGAGCCGTACTACGGCGACGTGCTGCGCCAGCATCTGAACCTGATCGTCGAGGTGCTGTTTGCCTCCGACCGCTGGCCGCCAAGCTTTCCATTCCTGGTCGACGCCGCCCGCGCCAGCCGCTATGAGACGATTTGCGATCTCGCCGCCGGACTCAGCGACGATCACCGTCTGCTCAAACGTCGCGTCGAGGAGCACGCCGAATGGGTCGGCTCGCGCGACGGCAAGAAAGACCTCGCGGGTGGCCTGGTGCGCCTCGACCTGGTGATGGGAGCCGCCTGGCGCCAGGTCCTCACCCCACGCCTGACGGCGGATGGCGACACCGTCGCCGTGTCACTCGTGCAGGCGATCAGCGCCGGCGCGGTGGTGATGTGGCGCACCTACGCCGACGACATGCCCGACGAGGCGGCCGCGATCACGGTGCTCGCGCTCGCCGACCTGCACGCCGCGGCCGGACAGGCCGGCGCGCCGTGGACGCTGATGCTCGACGAGTTCGGAGCCGTGATCCACATGGCCGCAGCCCGCGCGGTCGCGATCCTGCAGCGCGCCCGCTCACACCAAGGGCAAGTGATCGTGATCACCCAATCCGCCGCCGACATCGAAGCGCTCTCCCAGCAACCCGGGCTGCTGCCATCACTCTCAGACAACTTCTCGGCGTTCGTGGCGCACCGCCAGACCGCGCCCGAGACCCGCGACTGGCTCGCGAAACTGATGGGCACCCGCGCGATCTGGCAATCCACCGACCAAGCCCCCGGACTCACCGCAATGCCAACCGGCTCCGGCAGCCGCCGGCGGGTGCGGGAGTTCCGGGTCGGGTCAGACGTCTTCGCGACACTCCAACGCGGCGAAGCGATCATCTACACCACCCTCGGCCCCGAACCCCAGCGCGCATCAATACTGGCCGGGCACGTACCACCCGACATACCCAACAGGATCGGACACGGGAACCGGCACGCAGCCGAAATCCGTGTGCACCCCGAGGAAACGCTTCCGATGGCCGTTAATCACACGCCGCCACACGCCGGCGGCGGGCGCGACATAGACACCAACGACGTCTAGTCGACAGGCTCAAGCGTGAGATCAAGAACATGATCGACAACCTCGACCGCGGCCCCTGACGTCTCCGAGCCCCGGGGAGTAACTGGGATCGACTGTCTGGAAACGCTGGAGCGGGCAGAACTGAAGACAACGCGACCACGCCGACATTTACTCCCGCATCCCGCCGGCCGACCAGAAGCCTAGGATCGCCAGCCCAGCGCTGCCCGGTTTCGTCCAAACCGACAGCACCGTCCGGCGACCCGCCGCCCCGCGGTCATGGCCGGCGGTTGTACAAACCGCACAATTCCGCGGCCGAGGGCGAGCATGAGGCGGCCGACCCGACTCTCGCGATCGCGGAACAGCAGGACTCGCGCACGCAGCTGGCTCGCCGTTGCTGCGGCTGGTTGCACAGGTGGCGAATACCAAGAGCGCGCCGCGGCTCGGCCAGAGTCCTGCTCTACCGTCCAGGCGATACTTCTGCGAGCGCACCATCGAGTAGCACCTGCCTACATCCTGGCGACTTCTTCCGACCGGCCGAAGCGAAACCGGCCGGCTGCTCCTCTGGATGGGCCGCGAGTTGCCAGACCACACGCCATGCTGTCGCTCCGTCTGCCCAAGGAGGTCCCTCGTCGGGGGCCGCTCCCAGCGGAGGCAAAACCAGGCGTTTGCCAACCCATCGGTCGCGGACTCCCGCAGCCGGAGCCCGGCCGAACCGGTCGATTCCGTCGGCGGACTTCCCGGGAGCCTTGCGCTCGCTGGCCTTGCATCTCGGTCATTGGGAGCTGCGCTGCGATGGGCCCTCGTCGAGCGGCCAAGCGGCCAGTCGTGGGACGCGCCGGCCTCTGGCATCCGAAGGTCTGGCCCGGACTTGAAGCCGGCGGGATTCTCGCCCGGCCGCACTGGCGGCGCGGGGTGGTGCGGATGAACCGCTTCAGTCCGCGCTTCGCGGACAGTCGGCCGTGCAGGCGCTCGCGCTCTGGGGGGGTCAGCTGGTCAGACCCGTCCGGTCGATCGCGCCGGCGAGTTGGGCGAGGAGCTGCTCGCGGACCGCCTTGTCACGCGCGGCTTGCTGCGGAACAACAGCTAATGCTCGGTAATCGACTAATTGATCACCCTCCGCCTTGGGGTGGCGCGGCGCTGGGTGCCTGAGCCGTGGGTATCCCGCTTATGCCCAGCCGCTGCGCGACGGGATCAGTCGCGATCTCTTGCTGCCCGAGGTGGCGAGCCTCAGCAAGCTGCGCTTGCTGATCGGCTTCGGACAATCCTGCGGGCGACAAATCTCCGGGCTCGAACAACGGACCCACCACGAGACAGTTGCCGGCTTGAGCGGTATTGATCAACGCCTGGACCAGCTTGGCGTCGCCGGCATCGACCGCGGCAACCGCCAGTCCCAGCCTATTTGAATAGCTCGAAGCAGCGATGGCCGGCCAACCCGGCGCAGCGTCGATCTGAGCCGCGGCGCTCGTCGCAGCGGCGCTGTCGCCCGCAGCTTGCGACGCGACGTAATACTTCAGCCACGAGCACACAGCGGCTTGAGCGACCTGCCAGCGCAGCGCACCCGACGTCATGAGCGCCTTCCCTGGAGGAGGGCTACCAGCTCCCGGGGGTCCCAGACTCGTCTCAAAAGCAACCGTCCCGGCTCTCCACGATTCATACCCGGGAGCAAACCGAATGTCCTGCGTGAACTTGATCCCGACACTGACGGTGTCGGGCGCACCCATCGCAATGTCCTGTCCGGTCCCGACAGCCTGGGCGTTCGGGTCCCCGGCTTTCACCTGGGTACCAGGAAGGGCTGAGAACGAGTTGACCGCAGCGGCCGTTGCCGCAGCTGCGCCAGTCGCCACCACTAGCGCTACGAGCGCGGCAGCCCTGGCAGGTCGATGGAACCTCCTCCTACGCCGTCCCTTGGGCTGCTCGGCGCTCTTAGTTTCGATCATCGCCTGGTCCGCTCCTCGCTTGTCGGTGTTCATCAGTGGTACTCCTGATTTCGCCATCCGCTGCTCGACTGGGCATGCTCAGGAGTCGTCGCCGCAACAGGGTCTACAAGCAGGACTCCTTGGCCAGAGGTACCGTCATAAGTCCATCCATAGTTGCGCCAGGCACCGTTGCCATAGAGCCACCCTCGCCAATTCTGGTATGACGGGCCGAGGTTCCCGCGCGACATCCAGAACCCGGAGCAGCCGTAGTTCTGAGACACGCTCGGGTCGTTGCCGCCAGAGTTGGTGGTGTAATAGCTGGCACCACGATATCCGCCAGGGTCATAGACGCAACTGGCGGCAGCCAGTGCAGGGACCGCAGCGAGGCCAATTAGAGCCGAGGCTCCCGCAGCAAGCAGTATCGCGCGCACAATCTCTCCTCCTTGTCAAGACGTCTTACTGGTAGAGGTAACCGTAGTAATAGCCAGCGCTGCCACCAATGTTCTCGATTAGGCCGGTACCGGTGCCATCTCTCGGCAAGTATTGGGTGCCAATGTTGCAGCCATTAGAGCGACACTGTGCGGTCCGATTACCTACGTTGGTGTTGATCTCGATGAATGTATAGCCGGCTCCATGCCCAACGGCCCGGCGAATGTTCCCTACAGTGTTGCTCGTGCAAGTGTTACCCTGATACAGGTAGACGCCGTTGCAGAACGGGCCTGTATAAGCGAAGGCGCGACTGGCGGTGATTCCGCCGACAACGGCGAGTAGCACCAGCAGCGCGGCTATCAGCGTGGCGCTGCGTTGAGGCTTCAGCTGGTAGGGCATCACTCGCACTACTCCGTGTGGGTTGCGCCGTCGGGCGATGACCATTTGACGGCGCTAGTGGCTTTTCCGTCCGTGTTGACGACGAACCCGTTGTTGGTCACTGGGGCCGCAACACCGGTGCCGTCCTTGTAGACGACCGTGACGGTGCGCACCCCGTCCGGTACCAGGCCAGCGATGAAGGCAAGCGGTGGTCGTGGCGTGCCTCCTGGACCACTGGCTCCTGCCTCCAGCGTCAGAAGCTGGTCTGGTTTCGCGAGTTCGGAGGGACTGTTGCAGGCAGCTGGCCAACCTTGAGCGGCCAAGGGGCTTCCCTGAACCGTTACGCAGAGCTGATCTCCGTTCAGCACTGCCCAAGCTCCGATCGGACCAGTCGCAGGTCCAATGCGTCGAGAAGTGCCGGCGCCGTAGGGCGAACCCGACGGCAGCACGTCAGCTGGTTGAGAGATGTGACTGAAGACCCCGAACTCAGATACGTTCAGCGTTGTCGCAGAGCCAGCCACTTCGGCCGACTGAGCATGGTTCGTGGCTCGAGTAGGAGCTGATCGTGCCGAGCCACTCAAAGTGAGCAACAGTAGAGCGAGAACCGCAGCGGCACCGGCAAGCACCAAGCTCGCAATCAGCCGAGGACGGTGAGTCATGTGACCACCGGGCTCGGGTAGCTCCTACTTAGATCCACAAAGGACTCCCTTCGCGACGAAGACGTTATCGAGTGGGCCGCCGATCGTGATAGCGCAGCGCATCTATCTGATCCCAAATGCGGTGCCGTACACCAGGGTGCCGTTGAACGACACGTAGGTGTTCGGTCCGAACCAGTATTGGCTACAGGCATATCGCCAGCAGGCATAGGCTGTGTATCTGCCGGTGTCATAGGCGCTGCGATACGGCCAGCCGCCGTGATACGTGCCGGGGCTGCCGTAGAAGCCCTGGTTGGCATACGGCACCCTGCCGGAGAAGTAGCACCCATCGCCGCTGTTGCAGATGTTGTGGTTGGAGATGTCGGGCGATGCGCCCTGGGAGCTGACGCTCACGGGTTCGCCCGCGGTCACGGACACGACGTCCCCGCTCGCGGGATTGAGCACGACGGTCTTCGGGCTACTGGAGGCCAATAGACCTGATGATGCTGGCGGAGTGCTCGTGGGCGGCGACGAAGCGGCCGTCGACGCCGACGGTAGAACCGTCGCGAGCCCGAATAGCATGCTGGCGACGGCTGCCGCTGTGACCACCGTTGGCTTGATACGCATCTGGTCTCCCTACCTAAAGGTTTCGCGCCTGGCCGCCAGAGACGCGGTGCAGCCAACGCACAGGACGATTCGCGGGCTTCTTGACCGCTTAATCCGTTAAGCGCGGATCAAGCAGAGTTGTGACCGAGCGACGGCGGATAGGCTCGACGACGCGTCGAGCGTGGAGCACTGAAGCTATTCCGGGCCTCTCGGTCCCAGAGCCCCGGCTTATCGACCGCCGATCGCTCTCGCCGGTTCGTCTGCTGGCATGGACACGGCGTCCCCGTTCGCGGGGTTGAGCACCACGGTCTTCGGACGACTGGAGGCTAGTAGACCTGATGATGCTGGCGGAGTGCTCGTGGGCGGCGACGGGGCGGCCGTCGAGGCCGACGGCAACAGCGTCACGAGCCCGACTACCGCGGCCACGCTGGCTGTCGCCTGGACGGCCCTTGGTTAGCAAACGGCGCGATTTTGTACGCTAAGCGTTAGACGCGGTTCGGCTCGCCGAAGCCCCAGGCTGTCGAGCCAGGCGAGCCACTGTCGCGTGTTAGACGCGGTGGAATCGACGGCTTCCCGACCGTCGGCCTGCGTATTAGACGCGGTGGATCCCGGCGAGCATCGCGTCTGAGCGCCACTAGAGGCGGATAGTCGGTTGGCTTAGCCCTCGATCGGGCGTCGCAGGTCGTCGTTCGCAAGCGGTGTAATGCAGAGGGCCTGCTCCGACATTGTCTAGATATGCACGCCTGTTCGAGCCGCGAAGCCGCAGAGCGCCGATTCACTGAGCTGTTCGACCATCTTGGGTTGGTCATTGCGTATGCGCGGCGCCGCGGTGGCCTGGATCCCGACGCGACCGCGGCGGAGGTGATGACCATCGCTTGGCGCAGGTTGCCCACGGTCCCCGACGGAGACCCTCGCCCGTGGCTCATCGCCACAGCGCGCAACCTCGTGATGAACGAGTGGCGGCGAGCAGCTCACGAGCGCGCAGCGGTCGCCCGGCTTAACGACGCGGAGTTCGCGCCGGCACCGACCCTCGGGCTAGACCCGGCACTTGAGGGCGCACTACGACACCTTTCGCTCGACGATCGCGAAGCGTTGATTCTTGTCGCCTGGGAAGAACTTACCCCGTCGGAAGCGGCACGAAGTCTTGGGATCTCAGCGACAGCCTTCCGAGTCCGCCTTCATCGCGCACGCCGGCGTCTGCGGGGTGCCCTCGGCGACGCTCAGCTCGAGCAGCCAATTCCTCATCCGACCCCACGGAGCACCCATGTCTGATCGCCTGATGTCTCGACTGCGTAGCGCCAATCCCGAGCCGCTGACTCACGTTTCCGATGACCAACTGCAAGAGCGAATCGTCTCAGACACCCCCGCATGGGCTTCGATCCCGCCCACTAGGTCGGCACTGGTCGCCACACGACGCGGGCAGCGCTGGGTGGCCGGCGGCGCGGTTGGCGCAGCTGCTCTCGCCGCCGTGCTGGTGATCGCGCTCTCAGGTGGCGCGCCTAACGTCGCTCAAGCGTTCCCGATCCTGAAAGGCTCCTCGACCATTACGCCGTCCGAGCTGCGCAGCTCCCTCACCAGCTATGGCGTAGCCCCCAACAATGACGGCCTCGACATTGGGCATGGGTATGCAATGAGCACGCGGTGGGGAACCGGCTATGTCCTCACCAACCCGCACGCAACCTTCATCTGCGTTGTCGCCCCTGGACTTGATGCACACGTCTGGGGCGCGAGCTGCGCGAGTCGAAGCCAGGCCATCACAACCGGAACAAGTCTCTTCGAGTACGCGTATGACTCCGCGCTGCACTCCGCCCGGCTCATTGCGCTGTTCCCCCGGGGCGCGGTCGTGACGACAACGGCTCGCGGCGGCGACCCGCACAGCGTGAGACTTGACAACGGGGTCCTTGCCATCAACGTCAGTCGCCCCGAGCAGCTCACGATCACCATCGGCCATCACACGACGATCGATGATGTTGCTCCCACCGACGCCAATCCGGCTTACGGCACGGCGAACGGATCACCAAGCGGAAGCGGGACATCGAGCACGGTTACGGGCACGTCCACCAGCACAGCCCCGTGACGCGACGCTGCGGCACCTCAGCGCCCCAACGTCGCGTCTGGGTCTGCCTCAGCGTCGGAACCGCACCGAATGTCCCGCTCCGTTGTCACCAGGCGGCATCGAGGAACCGCAGCTCTGGTAGGCCTGTCCGGAGAAATAGGAGTAGCAGTCCCACTGCCTACCGTCGAAGTTCGACCCGGAGTGCCAGTAGGCGTTGTTGCAGTTCGCGCCCGAGGCCAGGTCGTTGTCGTGCGAGTCGAAAGGCCCGTGCAAGTTCGCGAACGAGTAGTAGCTCGAGTTGCAAGTCCCGCCGTTTCCGTAGAAGTCAAAGCGGGATCCCGTCGAGTTGAACCCGGACCACGCCACCCCGAGATGGATGCTCGACGCGGGTGACACGGCGTCGTTCGGCGCTGCCGCGGCGACCGTGCTCTGCACGAAGGCGGATTCCGCAGCCTTCGTCGCGAAGCATCCCTGGCCGAGGACCGGGGATGCTGCGTTCGGTCCCGGCGCAGGCGCACCGACAATCGCACAGAACTGAGTCGGCGAGGCTGCGAGCGCAGCCGGCGCGGCCGTGCAGGCCACACCGGCCGCGGTCACGAGCCCAGCGGTGATGGTCGCTCGAAGGCGCATACTTCCCTCCCTTGTTGATTGTGACGAGATGGCCCAAAGGCCTCTCACGATCGTCCATCGCCCCCCGGTACATCGCCCCCAAACATCACCGAATGTGATGGCGACGCTCTTCCTGCCGGGGCTACCAGGTCCGCCCGAAGCCACATCTCGGGCACGCCGTTCGGCCGGCCGAGCACCTGAACTGTTACGCCGCGCCACTACTTCTGGAACCTCGGTCCGCTCGTTTGACGCGCATTCGGTTACTCCCTCTATAAGGGTTGGGTGCTTGGCCGCTCAGCAACGCGCCGGGGCCAACGCACAGGACGATTCGGCGACTTCTAACCGCTCACTCTGCTTAAGCGCTGGTTGGGCGGATTCGTGACCGATCCGCGGTTGACCGGCCGCCGTGACGCTCGTTAGGTCCGGGCCTGGAGGTGATGGAGAACTGTTTGGCTTATCGCAGTCGTCGCGGAGATCTGCATGACCAGCCAACCGGTGCTCCCGACACGCTCGGCGATGAGCTGACCGCCAGGGGTGAACCCGAAGCCAAGGTTCTCGGCTCCGGGGCCGGCCACTACCCCTCGACGGCCTGGCAGGGGATGGGTATTTGGAAGGTCGGCGGGTAGGCGCCCGGGACTACGCCCGTCGAGCAGGAGCGCCGCGACGCCCGGTCGTCCGTGAAGCGTGAAGGTGACCGAATAGCAGCTCAGAAAAGCCGGCTCGGCCGTAGCGAGCGTTGCGGGCGCGACACCGCGAAGCGCCCATGCCCGACCCAGGCGAATCCCAGGCGCCGCGCGAACGTCGATTGCGCAGCCCTGGGACGGCGGCCGCAGAGGACTTACCCCGCGCACCCGCAGTCGCGTCGCCTCGACAGGCTCCGGCGCGGCCGAGCGCAATCGCGTCCCCGAACCGCTCAGCGGTGTGAGAGCCACGATCCCGGAGCCGGCTTGTGGTCTGGGGTGCGCTTGGATTGTCACAGCCGCCGTCCAGGCGTCGGGAAGCCGTTGGCTATGAATCGGGATGATTCGGCGGCCGTCGGGCGCTCGCAGCGCGGCCACACGCCGATCGACGATCGCATACAGAAGCAAGCCAGTCAGCCCGCCGGTGCTCGCCGAGACCGCAGCGAGGCCTCCCCGTGCGATCACCGCACCCTGCGGGGTGCCACAGCTGCCGGGTCCCAACGATGGTTGATCGCCCGATCCGAGCGCACGCAGAGTAGTGCACCACGCGACCTGTCCGGCCATCAGATCCGGACCCACCTCCAGGGCATAGCGGGTACCCAACAGCTCAGGCGGCAGACGCCCGCTCAGCGGCGCTGAGCGCTGCGTCTGTACAACGATCGCAGCTGCAGCTGAAATCGACGCGATGACCGCCACGCCGACAAGGAACGCCAGACGCCAACGACCGCGGGCAACCCGAGCCGAGCGCTCCGGAGCGATCCCCGGAGGCGGCACATCGCGACGGCCGCGGCCAGAGGGGTCCTCCTTCAGGCCGTCATGGGCGTCAAGGAGCTGGTCGAGCAGCTCGCCTAGCGGGTCATCGCTCATCGATCTACCCCCAGCTGGCGGCGCAACGCCGCCAGCCCCCGGCTGACCCGCTTGCGCACGACCTGCTCGCTGCATCGCATCTGGGCGGCGATCTCCCCGTAATCACGGTCCTCGAGAAAGCGAGCGGTCACAGCGTCGCGCTGCTCCTCGGGCAGACTCTTCAAAAGCTCCAGCGCCGGCTGTCCTACCACGTTGGTCAGAACCCGTTCGATCATCGCCTCGCCGTCGTCGCTGAGCACGATCGCCTCCATGCCGAGCTGGTCGCGTGCGCGAGCTTCCGCCTGTCCGCGCCGCACAGAATCGATCAGACGGTTGTGCGCGATCGCGTACAGCCAAGACCGACCCGGTGCCGCCGTCACTCGATAACCCGGCAGCGCGAGCAAGGCAGCGGCGAATGTCTCAGCAGTGAGATCAAACGCGAGGTCAGACCGCCCCACCGCGCGAAAGAAGTACGCCAGCACTCCGCCGACATGACGCCGATAGAGCTCAGCGAACGCATCCCGGTCTGCGTTTGCAGCCACCAGCAGCTCACGATCATCGAGATCGCTGAAATCGGTCTGCATGATCCAAACAGTGCCGGATCACCAGGCGGCGCGTCAAACGGGCTTCACCTTCGGTCAAGGCCATGGACGGAACGGTATGCGACGCGGTCGTCACTTCCTACCCATTGCTGCCTATTTCTCTTGTCTTGCCACCAGCGCCCTCCCGCCGTGGTGCGCCGCCCTGAGATTCGCCACTTGCGCAACCGGCCCCAGCAACGGCGACCCACCGGCGTGCGCGGTCGGTGCGAGAGTCCTGCTGTTCCGCGATTGCGAGAGCCGGAACGACCACGAGTGCGTGATCGCTGCCGGCCGCCGATTTGTGCGGTTGGTACAACCGGCGGGCGTCGGCCGCGCGCCCGCGCGCGTCGGACGGTGCTGCCGGTTTGGACGACCAGCGAGAGCGCTGCGGTCTGGGCTCCGCGCTTCCGGATCGCGGCAACCCGATAGTCCTGTAGTCCCACTTCCTTGACGCATGAGGAGAGGATGGCTGTCCCACCCGGCAGACCCGCTATCTGGGTTTGGAGAGCTTAGTAGCGGCTACGCGCACTGCTCCCCAGCTGCCGTGCTGACGCACCAACGCGTGAGCGGTGGGCCAATCGCGCTCGGCCGCAAGCTGCTGCCATTGCGCTCGGGTGGGGAGCTGGTCGAACTCGCAGATCGCCTCGCGGAGTGCGACGCGGAGCGCGCTTGAGTTCCTGCGTGGTGGCTGTGGCCAGCTGAGCTGTCGGGCGGCTGCGCGCCAGCTACCGAACGCGCGTGCGACGGCCTTCGCGGTTGGGTAACCAGGGCCTGGTGCCGTGTTGAGCTCGGGGGAGGTGGGCGGTCGCCCGAGTTCCTGCTCGAGTCTGCGCAGCGCCTCGAGGATCCCCTCCTTGGTCCAGCAGCCGTACCGGTGGTCGACGGGCAGTTCGGCGGCTTGCAGTGCCGCGTTCCAGGAGCCGAAGATCCGCGCGACGGTGCCGGGCGTGGGTCGGTCGTTGATCGAGTGCTTCCAGTCCGAGGCGCGCGGCGGTGTGCCGTTGGCGGCCAAGTCGGCTCGCAGCCGGTCGATGATTGCTTCAGCGCTCCAGCGGCCGGGAACGGGATTGGGAGCAATCCCAGCGGCGGCGAGCGCCTGGCGCCAGCTGCCAAAGATGGCCGCGACCTGCTGCGCTGAGGGGTGCTCGGCGGTTGTGCGCGACCAGTCGGCACGCTGTGGCGCACGTCCCGTGTGTTTGGCGTCCGCGCGGAGTACGGCGATGATCTCGGTTTTGCGCCAACCGTGCGGGGCGGCCTGCCGGATGCTGGCCGGTGAGCGCAAGCCTGCGGCCTTTAGCGCGGCCGGCCAGGAGCCGAACCGACGATAGATCGCCTTTACGCCGGGTGTCAGCCGCGCGTTGCGCCAAGCGGTCGAGCTCGGCGGCTTTCCGTGTGCGCACGCGTACGCGCGCAGGGCGCTGACGATCTCCTCGCGGCTGGGGCCGCGCGGTACGCGCTCTGCCGGCTTGATCCCAGCGAGCGCGAGCGCCTGCGCCCATGAGCCGCAGTGGCGGATGATCGTCTCGGCGTGTGGGCGCATCGCTGCGCGCTTCCACGCGGTCGTGGTCGGCGAGCGGCGATGTTCGCGCTGGTAGCCCCTCAGGACGCGCACGATCTCGCGGTCGGTCACCGGTGGACGATTGCCGGGCTCAAGCCCGGCCTTGCCCAGCGCCGCGCTCCAAGAGCCGAACCGCGTCACTGCCAGCGCCGGCGACGGGTATTCCGACAGCGACCCGACCCGGTCCGTCGATCGCGGCGGGCGGCCGTGATCGGCGGCAAAGCGCTGCAGCCCGTCGAGGATCTCCTGATCGCTCCAGCCGGTACGCACTCGGCGCGGCGCCAGCCCGGCGGCGGTCAGCGCCGCGTTCCATGATCCGAACCGGCCTGAGATCGTGATGGTGTTCGGGGCCAGCCCGAGTCGCTGCCACTCCGAGGTCGTCGGCGAAATTGCGTGCTGGCGATGGTAGGCGCGCAACGCCTCGAGGATCTGCTCGTCACTGACCGCTGGTGGTCGTGGTCGGTCAAACCCGGCCGCTTGCAGCCCTGCGTTCCAGGAACCAAACCGCCGGATCACTTGGTTTGCCGGAGGCCAGCGGGGGCACTCGCGCTCCCATCGTGGATCGCCTCCCTTGTCGGTCGGATGCCAGTTAACCTGTGCCGGCGCTCGCCCCTCAAGTCGCCGCCAGGCGCGGATCGCCGCGACGATCTCTCGCTCGCTGAACGGCTGCCCCCACCGCGAGCGGTTCGCGCTCGAGCACCGCCGACACCGCAGCACGCCAGTAGCGAGGATCGGCTCGCCACAGCGCTCGCAGTCGTGTACGTAGACGTAGTGCCTGGCGGTATCGGGCGAGATCCCCAGCAGCTCGCCGATCTCGCGCCACCGCAGCCCGTCGGTGCGCAGCCTCAACGCCTCCCGAACGCGTTCGGCGAACGGCAACTCGATCATCGGCAGCGCCGGGAACCCCGCCAGCCACAAAAGCTCGCGCCAGCCGCGCAGATACCGGTACACGACCGCGGTGCTCGGCCAAGAGGGATGCTCGCGCTCCCATTTGCGCGCCAGCGATGAGGAGCTCCCCGCCGCTCGGGCGCGCGCGACCGAACCCCAGTCGTAGTAGGTGGGTGGCGCGCTGGTCTGCCGGGCCCACTCCTGACAGCGCTCGATCACCCGCTCCCGATCCCACGTGCCCGAATGCACGAACCACCGCTGCCGCGGAGGCGCCGAGGGGCGCCCTGCCGCTATCCGGCCGGGTCGGCCTGACCACCCCTCAGGATCGACCGGGCTATCACTCACAGCGCCACCCGCCGATCCTCGCATCGCGCGTACATTTTCACGCCTGACGTCGGCGGACCGCGACATCGGGCCCCAGCACTACGCGATCACCGCATCCAGACGCAAACGCGCCGGCTCGACCCCCAACACGTCGAGACGATCCAACGACCCGCTCCCCCGGCACGGCTGGACGGTTCAGGTTGCCCGAGCCCGCAGCACGAGCATCGCGGAGTACTCGAAGAAGAGTTCCGTCCACGGTCGCGGTGTCTGCAGCAGCTTGTGCCCGGCGTGCTCTTGCGAGCTGTTCTGCATCGAGCTAAACGCGACGTGCAGCTCATCGCCGGTGTCGAGGTGCTCGCCAAGGATCACAGCGATCCGGTCGATCAGCTCCTGCATCGATGGTGCGCTGACCGAGAACACGCGCACCCCCAGGTGCTCAGAGCCGACCGTCCCGTCGGGTAGTTGTGAGGGCTCGCTCAAGGTCTTGGTGCAGTGAGCTCGTGGAGCAGGATGTGACGCGCGTCGGGCACCAGCGGGCTCGCGGTCCGCTCGACACCCTGCGCCAGGTGAGCAACAGACGGTTGGCCCCGACCAGTTGCGCGAGGCGCAGCACGGAACGCGGGCGTGAGCGCCAGCGCGGCGAATCCGAACAGCAGCAGCGGGAACAGCATCCGCAGCAGCCGCCACGCGAGGAGGAGCCGCAGCACGGCGGGTCCGCTTTCCTCAGCTCGCCTTCCGGCGAGCGGCCGGTTGTGAGTAGACCAGCTCGATTTCGCCGGCAAGTTCGCGTGCGATTTCGGAGAGCTCTGCGAATGCGCGGGAGATCGCACTGAGCGCGACGCCTTCAAGTGCGGAGCCGAGGGTCTCGACCGCGGCGTCAAAGCGCTCCCACAGCTCGCTGGGGCCGGGCCGGTTGCCACCGCGGCGCAGCTCGTAGGAGAGCTGCATCGTGCGCGCGTTCTGACGCGAGCGCCAGCCGAGGCTGAGCGAGTCGGCGTACCGGAAAGCGGCTGCTTCCTGCTCGCTGGCATCGGCGATGTCGAGCACGCGCGCGGGAAACTCTTCGTTGGGGAGCGCTTCGGCGCTCGCTTGCAGTGCCGCCTCCCACCGGCCATCGGCGGTGCGCAGCTGCTCGATCGCGACCTGGGCGTCCTCGCTCACTTCAGTCCTCGCGTTGAGCGGCAACCGTGGCGATGACGTCGCTCGCGAGGTCAGTGGCCGGCGGGACGTAGGGATCGAGCGCCGCTTGGTGTGGCGGGGGCGCGGGGGACGGCTCGTTGCCGAATGAGGAGTCGGATCGCAGCAGCCGGTCGACCTCGGAGCGACGAACCCGGAGCCGGCGGGGTCCCGGGCGGGAGGCGGTCAGGCGCTTGGTTGCGATCCAGGTTCGGACTGTTGCCTCGTGAACGCCCAGCTCCTTGCTGACCTGCTGGACAGTCAGCCACGGATCCTGATCCGATTCGGGTACACCGGTTTCAGCCATTTGCGAGCCCTCGAACCTCGATCTTCCCTATTAGCGTGTGTAGCGGCACGTAGTGTTATGCTACACGATGGGGATGTCGCCGCCAACGTCAACCGACGACCGAGAGGGCACCGTCATCGACGGCAAGCTCCGCAGCGCGGAGTGGCGCAGGAAGCAGCTCGAGGGTCAGAACACCGGGGCGGGCAGCGATGTCCCGGGGGGAGACTTTGACTCGGCGGCGGCGAAGGATTTCGTGTCATCGCTGATGATTCCCGTAAGCAGCCTCGACGCCGGCACTCGAGCGCAACCGCCGGTGCCCGACGCTTCCGGCCTGGACGCGGTCCTCGCCGAATCTTCCGATCTGGACCCAAGCTCGGAGCTCGACGATGCGGCGAGTGAGAGCTCGGCGCCGAGCGACGAGCTCGACCGCTGGTTTGAGGAGCAGGCCACCTCGGCTCCGTGCGCACCGGCTGCTCAGAAGCTACCCCGCGGCAGCGCGAGTTTGGAGATCGGGACCGTGACTGCGGGCGCCAAGGGCACTCAGCGACTTCGGGTGCTCGATTGGCGTCGCGTGCGCACCCGTGAGAGCGACGAGCAATGTCACCGGCCATCACTGCAGCAGCGCCTGCGAAGCAGGTTGCGCGCCATGCGGGCGTGGATCCTGGCCGGGGTGACGCTCGTGATCGTGTCCGTCGGCGCGGTCGCGATCGCCGCTGGCGGCTCGTCACCCCACAGCACGCGGGCCAGCTCGACACGTGCGTCGATCTCAACGACGCTCCCCGGTTTGCGTGACGCGTCGATATCAAAGGCGGCCCTACTTGCAGCCCGTCGCAGTCCTGGTGTGCGTGTCCAGCGGCATCGCGGTCCATCGCATCGGACTCACCATGCGGCGCGGCGACGTCCGATCACGCACCACGCCACGTCGACCGTCGCGTCGACCAACTCCTACACCGCTCAACACACCAGCTCCGCAGGCGGTTCGTCCTCGCTGGCCGCCAACACCTCGGCGAGCACGGGCAGCGGCGGAGCGAGCAGCCCGCCGGCGAGCACGAGCAGCGGCGGCGGGAGCAGCCCATCATCCGGCGGCTCGCAGCAACCGCGCACGGGCCCCAGCGGTCCGATATCGCTGATCGGCGCTGGGACTACCCCAAGCGGATGACCGAGCCCAAACCAAACACCGGCAGGAAGGTGGGGACGTTGAACAAACTGATTCAGATCATGCGCTCAAATGCGATCGCCCTGTTGTCGCTGTTCATCGCGCTCGGCGGAACCTCGTATGCGGCTCTGAGCCTTCCGGTCGGCAGCGTCGGCACGCGCCAGCTGCGCAACGGCTCGGTCACGCCGGCCAAGCTCAACGCGCATACGATCGGCGGTGCGGTCCGCAACTGGGCGTTCGTAAACCAGGACGGCACCATCCTCGGCGGCAGCCACGGGGTTCACGTGTCCGAGGGGGCCGGTGGGGCGCCTTATTACGTGAGCTGGGGAGACCGGTTCGCGCACTCGTGCGCTGTCCTCGCAAACTCACCGGGCACTGAGGGGTTCGCGCCGATCGCTGACACCGTCGGCATTCATGTCAATGAACCGGGCTCGCGGCACGGAGCGACCGTGGTGTGGGTGTATCCCTATAACAACGGGGCGTTCGTGAACGCCCGGTTCTACATCGCCGTCGTCTGCTGAGCGCGACTCGGAGCTCGACGCCCAGGTAGATCGCATGAGGAGCACGCGACTTAGACCTCGGAGGATGTACACGGCGATCGGTGGGCTGGCCGTGATAGCCGGAATCTTGAAGTTCGCCGCTGTGGCCGGCGCGGCGGGCATGATCTGGATCCACTTGTGCGGCAGTTGGACCCCGGGCAGCGGTGGGACGGGCGGCGCGCTGGGCGTCGCCCAGTCGGGCGCCTCGACGGGAGGCGTCAGTACCCCCTACCAGTGTCCTGGACCTGGGCAAGCAGCGAACGGGATGGAGGTCTTTGGGGGCGGCAACGGCGTGCCGGCGGGTGGCCGCGCCTACTGGCAGGTCAATGCGCCGCAGGGACTGGCCATCGTCGGGGTGCACACCGAGGGCTCGGGCATGATCAGCTACGGCGTCAATCAGAACATGGGGTGGGGCGGTGGCTTCTACTGGCAGGGCGGTGGAGCGCAGGTGCATCCAAGCGAGATCGCCTACAGCTCACCGCCGTTGCTGTCGTCCTACTTCGGGTGGCAGATCATCTGCGGCTGGAGCACATGCAATGGCAACAGCAAGCCGGGGGAGATCAGCTTGCTGGGGCTCGAGATCGAGGCCGCCGAGGGCTCGGGCCCGTCGGTTTCGACCGCGACCGGCAGCCTGGGGGCGGCCATCGGATGGGTCAGATCTTCCTGGCCGATCGCGTTTTCCGCCGACGGACCGAGCGGCGCCTGTCAGCTCGCGGCAAGCCTCGGTGGCGTGAGCGTCTCACAGCCGGTCAACGAGCCACAGAGCCAGACGACCTGGCATCAGTGCCCGGCGGGATCGTTCGCTCAGTCGTTCAACACCGCGTCGGTCGCGTCGGGATCCTCGGTGCCGCTGGTGATGTGGGCGCGCGACGCCGCGTATGACTACGGCGCTGGGGCGTACCTGGCGTCGGCGGTGACGAGGTACGTCAACATCGATAACGATCCGGTGGCGGTGACGATGTCGGGTCCAACAGATGCGCCGAGCACGGCTGGCGTGCAGTACGTCACGGCGACCGGCTCGGCCGGACCATCGGGCGTGGCCGGCCTGTCGTGCTCGCTGGATGGTGCGCCCGCGCAGTGGTATCCGGGCTCGAGCGCGCGCGTGGCGGTGGCGAACCTCGGACCGAATTCTGTCACCTGTTCGGCGGCGAACAATGCGCGGGATGCGGCCGGTAGCCCAGCGTGGTCAGCCGCGGCGTCGTGGAATCTCAGCATCCGCCAACCCACCACCGCCGCGCTGTCGTTCGGCTCGCGGATCCGCGATGCGCTTCGGTGCCGGCGCGCCAGCGAGCGGGTGAAGGTCCCGGCGCGGTGGGTGAAGGTCCGCCGGCACGGCAGGCCCGTAGAGGTCAAGCGCAGGGCGCACACCAAGGTCGTACGGGTCGTGCGCTGCCATCCTCGTGTTGTTAGAGTCCGGGTTCGCGTCAAGGTCAAGGGGCGTTGGCGGTGGCGCTACGAGCGGCACGTTCGACTTCCGCACACGGTCCAGTTGAGCACGTGGCGGGCGCGCCACGGCCATAATGCGAAGGTCGTTGGCTGGCTGGGCACCACGAGTGGGGTTGCGCTGGGCGGCCAGACCGTCGGGATCTTGACGGCGCCCAACAACGGCCTGGACCGCTTCCGACTGGCGGCGGTGGCGACAACCGGCTCGGACGGGCTCTGGCGCGCGACGCTGCGTCGCGGGCCCTCTCGCCTGGTTGAGGCGGTGTACGGCGGCGCGAGCACGGTCGAGCCGGCGATCTCGGGGCAAGTGCGACTGATCGTGCCGGCGCTCGTCAAGCTGAGGATCAGACCGCAGCTGACGCATTGGTGGCGCTCGCCGCGCGATGCGGGAACGATCCAGATCTCCGGCCGTGTGCTGGGCGGCTACATCCCAGGTGCCGATCAGCAGCTCTTGCGGTTGCGGATCGGCGTGGTCGGGATTCGCGGGGTGCAAAGCACGATCGGGATCCCCGACATCCGACCCGACGGTCGCTTTCACACCACCTGGACGCCGGCGCCGGGGAATGGCACGGTGCGTTTTTGGTTTTCGGTCTCAACCCTTCACGAGGCGGATTTTCCATTTTCGCCGGCGAGCTCGCGGCGTGTGGACGTGACCGTCCAGTAGCCGGTCGGCGGCGTGCGGCGGCGGGTACGCGCACGCCGTGGTGCGCAGCGAGGAGCGGCCGAGCTCGCCGCGAGGGTCCAGCAGCCGGATCTCACGGGTTGGCGCTGTGCAGCCGATTGTGGAGGTGGAGGTGTGCTCTGCCGGCCATTACGCGGCCTGGCGCAAGGCTCGCGAGCGCGCCTGGAGAGCCGATGGCGGCACGGGAAGCACTCGCCACTGCCCCGACAAGCTTGTGCCGGGCGAACTTGCGGCTGTTCTCCTGTCCCACCCCACGGCGGCCATCACCGCGGGCAGCCGGCGGAGACCGCGACTCCCATGTTCTGCCCATGAAGGGCGGCGATGCGGAGGAGCTCGACGATCCGCTGGTGCTGGGACCGCTCGCCGGTCCGATACGGCTCGCTCTCAACGATGCCGGACGCGCGCACGGTGCGCTGCTGGCCCCTCCCGCTACTGGACTGATCGGCCGGTCGCCGAGACCGCGCATTGCGCACGAGCTCGGGATCCAGTGGCCGCAGCGTCCAAGCGAACCGCACGTCCATCGTGCGCGTCGCCGCTGATCTGAGCGCGACCGACCGCACGATCAGGGCTCTCAAGAGGGGCCCCGCTGACTGCGCGCTTCTCTAGTTAGCGCGTGTAACACTGGTAGGCTTGCGTAACAGTATCTAGCGTGATAGTTTGTGAGCGTAAGATGATGTAGGCATACCTGAGGGAGTTGCTCCATGGTCACGCGTTTTGCCCGTCCAGTCGTTCTGCTGTCGACGATCCTGTTGTCGCTGGCGGTGACCGCACAGCTTGCCGCGCTGCGGGCGGCCGGCCTAAACGGCACGCCGCCGCCGCACGCCGCCCAATTCAAGGCGCTGATCAGCACGCTGACCGACAACTGGACCTGGCTCGTGGCGACCGGCATCGGCCTGGTACTGGTGCTGCTGGCGGGGATGATGGTGTTCGGCGACATCCGCGCTCCGGAGAAGCTCTTCCGCGTCGCCGGCGGGATCATCGTGATCCTCGTCCTGATCCCGGCCGTCCTGGCCTGAGCCCGCGACCGCAAGCGCTCTGTGATCGTGCGCGCGATCGCGATCATCGGCCGCTCGAGCCTGCTCGCCGCGGGCGTGCTGCTGCTCGTCGCAGCGCCCGCTTATGCCGCCGGCGGGCACGGCGGCCCGCCGTTGGTGTTCGCGGACTTCCTCGGGATCGGCCACTTGGTCGGGAGCGTGTTCGGGACGATCGGCCACGCGGTGCTGGGCGCGTTCTCGTGGACTTTTCAGTTGGCGGCGAACTTCATCCTGACCACGATCGGCGCGATCGTGAAGTTGTTGATTCCGCGCTCTTGGGCGACGGAGGGCGTGCAGATCATGAAGTGGATAGTCGCGATCCCGGACTACGCCGGGACGATCACCGGCCCGACCGGCCAGCACTCCTACGGGTTTGGCGGGATCAACGCGCTGCGGGGCGTGTTTACCTGGATCGGCGCAGGACTGCTCCCGTTGACCTTGGTGTATGCGACAAGCCGCGCGATGGTCGGTCACGGCGATCACGTCGCGATCCCGCTCGTGCGCGTCCTCGGCCTGGCTGCCCTGTTGATTTCCTACCCGTACTGGTGGGAGCAGGCGGCGGCGCTGATCAACCAGATGACGAACATGGTGCTGTCGCTCGCCCCCGTGGTCAGCGGCCTGCACAAGCTGATGCTGTACGCCGTCGACGGAGTCGCATTGGGCGGCTGGCAGCTGATCGACCTCGCGCTGATGGCCGCGATCGCGATCGAGCTGCTCGCGCTGATCTTCCTCAAGGTCGCGATCATCCTGCTCGGCGCGCTCTTGTACGCGACGGGGCCGATCACGATTGGCCTCGTTCCGATCGACAGCGGCGCGACCATCACCCGCGCTTGGGTCAGCGCCGTGGGAATGCTGCTGATGCTGCCGGTCGCGTGGGCTGCGGTGTTCGCGGTTGGCGCGCTGCTGATCAACGACGCGGGCACGGCTGGACCGCTGATCGCGGGCAACAGCGATGTCGGCACCCTGTTCGGCGGAGTGCTGCTCGCGATCGCCGGCCTCGCGAGCCTGTGGCTCTGCCTACGCGCCGCGCGCGAAGCGAGCGGCCTCCTGCGCGTGCAGCTCGGCGGGATGCTCGCCCTGAGCCGTGCGCCACGCGGGACGACAGGGACGAGCAAGTCGGCCGGCGGCGATAGCGGCACGCAGTCCCTGCGCGGCTTCGCGCGGCGGGTCTCAGAGGCTGGCGGTGCGGCGGCCGGGGCCATGGCCTCAAGCGGCAAGCCAGGCGCGCGGCTCGCGCACGCGGGAAG
>JALYTU010000174.1 GCA_030854125.1 Actinomycetota bacterium
AGACCGAGACCCGTGGCCGCGCGGACGACCTTGATGACCTGGATCTTCTTCTCACCGGCCGCGGTCAGGACGACGTCGAACGCCGACTGCTCCTCTTCGGCGGCTGCGCCATCGTCACCGGCGCCGACGCCCGGGGCGGGCGCCTGAGCGACCTGGGCTGCGGAGACGCCGAACGCCTCCTCGAGCGCCTTGATGCGCACCGACAGCTCGAGCACGGAGATCGTCTTGAGCTCTTCAATCCACTCTTCAGTACTGGTGGCCATGCTTCCTCCTTATTCGTCGGACGACGGTTCCGCGTCCGACGCGGCGTCCGTTTCAGTTTTGGGTGATGAATCAGTTGCGGTTTCTGCAGCCGCCTCGGGCTCGGCCGCAGCCGGCGCTGGCTGAGCAGCAGCAGCTACCTCAGGCTCAGCAGCCGCAGCCTCAGGCTCGGCAGCCTCAGGCTCGGGCTCAGCCACCGGAGCGGGAGCCTCGCCGGAGACGAGGCCCTGGTCCGCGATCGCCTGCAGCTGAATCGCGATCCCGGTGATCAGCGCGTTCAGGCCACGGGCCAGACCGCTGATCGGTGCGGCGACGGTGCCGACGAGCTGGGCGTAGAGAACCTGCCGGGAGGGCAGGCGGCCGATCGAGCGGACGTCATCGGCGCTGAGCACGCTGCCGTTGAGCAGACCGCCCTTGAACTCGAGCAGGTTCAGTTGCCGGGCCGTGTCGCTGAGCGCCTTCGCGGCCACGGCGGCGTCACCGTTGACCAGCGCCAGCGCGGTCGGGCCGACGAGCATCGGCTTGAGGTCGGAGGCGCCGGCCTGATCGGCGGCGCGCTCGGACAGCGAGTTCTTGACCACGCGAAAGCGGGCGTCCGCGTCGCGCAGCTTGACGCGCAGCTCGGCGATCTGGGTCACCGTGATGCCGCGGTAGTCGACCGCGAAGACTGCCTCGGCGGCGCCGATCTGCTGGGCAATCTCGTCGACGACGGCGGTTTTCTGGTCTCGGTTCATATCAGGCTCTGGTCTCTCTCTCACGAGAAACGCCCGCATACAAGGCGGGCGTCGAGCACTGTCCAATCCCGAGGGATCCAGACGGTCTTCGAGGCTTCACCTGTCCCGGGCTTATGCGCACTGGCGGCCGGAGGTCTGGGGCGTGTCTCTCTTGAACAGGGGACGATTCTACGCGGCGACGGGCTCCCCGGCGATGTCGCGGGTCCGCGACGGGTCGACCTTGATGCCCGGGCCCATCGTGGTGGCGAGGGTGACCGAGCGGATGTAGCGGCCCTTGGCCGCGGACGGCTTGGCCCGGATCAGCTCCTCGATCACGGCGGCGTAGTTCTCGAGCAGCATCTGCTCCTCGAAGTCGCTCTTGCCGATCACCAGATGGACGATCGCGGTGCGGTCGGTTCGGTACTCGATCTTGCCGGCCTTGGACTCGGAGACCGCCGTGGTCACGTCCATCGTCACCGTGCCGACCTTCGGGTTGGGCATCTTGCCCGACGGACCGAGGATCCGGCCGAGACGGCCGACGATCGGCATCATGTCCGGAGTCGCGATCGCGACGTCGAAGTCATCGAAGCCGTCCTGGATGCGCTTGGCGAGATCCTCGCCGCCCACGACATCGGCACCGGCCTCCTCGGCCTCGCGCGCCTTGTCGCCCTGGGCGAAGACGGCGATTTTGACCTCTTTGCCCAGGCCGTTGGGCAGCGCAATCGTGCCGCGCAGCTGCTCGTCGGCGTGGCGGACGTTGAGCCCGGTCCGAACATGCACCTCGACGGACTGGTTGAACTTGGCGCCGCGCAGTGCCTTGACGAGCGCGATCGCCTCGTCGGGCGCGTACTCGCGGGAGCGGTCGAACTGCTGCTTGGCGTCCAGGTACGCCTTGCCGTGCTTGGCCATCAGGAATTCCTCCGGGCGCTCATGAGATTCAGACGACCTCGACGCCCATCGAACGGGCAGTGCCGGCGATGATCTTGGTCGCCGCCTCGACGTCGTTGGCGTTGAGGTCCTTCATCTTCTTCTCGGCGATCTCGCGCAGCTGATCATGCGTGATCTTCGCCACCTTGTTGATGTGGGGCTCGGCCGAGCCCTTCTCCAGTGACAGGGCCTGCTTGATGAGCACCGCGGCCGGCGGGCTCTTGGTCACGAACGTGAACGACCGGTCCTCGTAGACCGTGATCACGACCGGGATGACCGTGCCGGCGTCAGCCTGGGTCTGGGCGTTGAACGCCTTGACGAACTCCATGATGTTGACGCCGTGCTGACCCAGCGCAGGGCCAACCGGCGGGGCCGGGCTGGCCTGGCCACCAACCGCCTGGAGCTTGATCTGTGTGAGGACCTTTTTCGCCATGAGAAAGCTGAGCTTAGCCGCAGCTAGAGCTTCTTGACCTGATCGAAGCCGACCTCGACCGGGGTCTCACGCCCGAAGATCGAGACGAGCACCTTGAGGCGCTGCGCATCCTCGTTGACCTCGGAGATCTCGCCGGAGAAGTCCGACAGCGGGCCGGAGACGACCTTGACCGACTCGCCGATCGAGAACTGAGCCCGGCTGCGCGGCCGCTCGGCCGGCTCCTGGTGCAGCAGGCGATCGACCTCGGCCTGAGTGAGCGGGACCGGCTCGTTGGAGGCGCCGACAAAGCCGGTCACCCCCGGCGTGCCCTTGACCAGGGACCAGGAGTCCTCGTTGAGATCCATCTGGACGAGCACGTAACCGGGCATCGTCCGCTTCTCGACGGTGATCTTCTGGTTGTCCTTCATCTCGGACACGGACTCGGTTGGAACCACGATCTGCCGCACGGCCCGCTTCTGATTGAGCGAGACCACGCGGTGCTCAAGGTTGTGCTTGACCTTGTTCTCGTGACCGGAATAGGTGTTGACGACGTACCAACGGAACATGTTGTCTCTCGAAACTCAGAGGGGGTTATTTCAGGATCAGGTCGGCGAGCTTGGCGGCGACCGTGTCGGCCAGGCCCAGGTACAGACCAGCCACGACGACGAACCCGATCACGACTCCCGTCGCCTGCACGACCTGACGGCGGTCGGGCCACTGTACCCGCTGCAGCTCGCGCCAGCTTCCCTGCAGGAAGGTGATGAGGCGAGGGATGGGCCGGCTGCGAGGCGCCGCGGCGCCCCCGGACGCGCGGACGAGCGCCGCATCAGCGTCGTCGTCGGCCTCGGATTCGGTGACCTCGTCGGTGTAGACCGCACCGTCCTCGACCGGAGGTCGGGATCCGCGCCCGGCGGGCCCGTCCTGATCGCGACCGCGGGCAAGCTGGGCCTCGGCAAGCTCGGCATCGGGAGTGGCGTGATCGAGCGGACCGGGGGTCTCGTTGACGTCAGGGGTGTCGACGGGATCGGGGTCGACGGGATCGCCCCTCAGGCCACGCGCGGTCGCAACGCCAGGGCGGGCGCCGGGTCCGGAGGCGGGGCGGCGGGTGTTGCGCCGCTCCTTGGAACGTTTGCGGTTGCGGGCCACGACGGCTCGGGGGCCTCAGCGCGTTTCGCGGTGCGCGGTGTGCTTCCGGCACCAGCGGCAGTACTTGCGCAGCTGCAGGCGCTCGGGGTTGTTCCGCTTGCTCTTATTCGTCTGGTAGTTCCGGCGCTTGCACTCCTCACAGGCGAGGGTGGCAGCGATCCGGACGTCTCCACGGGCCATAGGGCTTCCAGAAAGGTCGTGATCGGCGAGTCGGCAACCGAGCCGCGGGCGCGAAAACGAACGCCGCCCGGCGCCGGCGCTGAGTGTAGCGCCCCACCCCGGGCCCGGCGTGGGCGGCATCGATTCCCGCGGACGGGAACAATCCCCCCATGCTCAGGTTAATCGGCCTCGTGGTCTCGATCGGGATCGCGGACTCGCTGAACCCCACGACCATCGCCCCGGCGCTGTACCTCGCCACGGGCGAACATGCCCGGCGCCGAATGATCGAATTCACGCTCGGGGTGTTCGCGGTCTACTTCCTCGGCGGCGTGGCGGTCGCGCTCGGCCCGGGTCAGGTCGTCCTCGCTCTGGTCCCCCACCCGGGTCGGCACCTGAGCTATGTGCTGGAGATCGTCGCCGGCGTGGCGATGCTCACCGCGGCAGCATTTCTGTGGGGCTATCGGGACCGGCTGCGCAGCCGCGACGTGATCTCCGCGCCGCGGCGCGGACGGCGCTCGAGCGCGGTGCTGGGCGCCACGATCACCGCCGTCGAGTTCCCCACCGCGTTCCCATACTTCGCGGCGATCACCGCGATCGTCACCTCCGGCCAGCCCGTCCTGCGCCAGATCGTTCTCATCCTCATCTTCAACGTCCTGTTCATCACCCCGCTGCTGGGGATGATCGCGATCCTCACCTTCGCTGGGGCTGACGCCTACCGGCTCCTGTCGGCCGGGCGGGCGTGGCTCGAGCGCAACTGGCCCGTCGTGCTGGCCGGGCTGGCGCTGCTGGCGGGGATCTTCGTCACCCTGCTCGGCGTCACCGGCTTCGCCGCTCCGCACCACAACGACTTCGGCACCTTCTCGCGCCGGCTGCGCCACATCCTTCACCCCTGAGGGCCGTGGCCATCTCCTCGCCCGAGGGCGACCGGCATTGGGCGTAGCGCGGCTACGCGTCGGGCGCGTCGGCGGCCGCCGCGCGGCCCTCGCGCACCAGCCGCCGCATCCCACTGAGCCAGCGCTCGGGCTGGGCGCCCTTGAGCGCGAGGTGCTTGGCCACGTCGGCGTGGGGCAGGATCAGGAACCGCTCGTCGGCGATCGCCTCGACGACAACCCCGGCCACGTCCTCGGGCTCGAGCAGACCGCCGGACAGCAGCGGCGCCGCGCCGACCGGATCCTCGAGCGCGAGCTCGAGCATCGGCGTGCGGACCGCCTGGGGACAGAGGCAGGAGACGGTGATCCCGTCGTCGGCGTAGGTGATCGCCAGCCATTCGGCGACCGACACCGCCGCGTGCTTGGTCATCGAGTAGCCGAGCGCGGAGATCTGGGTCAGCAGCCCGGCCGCCGAGGCGGTGGAGAGCAGGTAGCCCCGCCCGCGCTCGCGCATCTCGGGCAGGAGCGCCCGAGCGGCCCACACGTGGGCCATGACGTTGATCTCCCAGGTGCTCTGCAGCTCGTCGTCGGGCGCCTCGGGCCCGCCGGACGGACCGGGCACGCCGGCGTTTGAGAAGAACAGATCGATCGGGCCGCCCGCCTCTCGCGCGCGGGACACGAGCTTGACGATCGCGGCCTGCGAGCTGACGTCGACCTGCACCGCGAGCGCGCCGCCGATCTCGTCCGCCACCCGCTGCGCCGAACCTAGGTCCAGGTCGGCGACGACCACGCGGGCGCCTTCGGAGGCAAACCGGATCGCACAGGCGCGGCCGATCCCGCTGCCCGCTCCGGTGATGACCGTATGCGCTCCGTTGAGCTCCATTCGCGGAGCTTATTGGTCAGGCGCTGCCGAGCCCGACGCCGGCGGCGACGATCAGCACACCACCGAGTGCGACCTGCAGGAGGCTGACCCGCAGCGAGACCTGGAGGAAGCGCTTGCGGATCAGCGAGATCGTGATCAGTTCGATCGCGACCACAACACCGGCGACGACGAGCGCGGTGTTGACGTCCTTGATCATGAACGGCAGCGAGTGAAAGACGCCGCCGATCGTCGTCATCGTGCCGGTCACCACGCCTCGGGCGATCGCCGAGCCGCGGCCGGTCTCGGTGCCGTCATCCGATAGCGCCTCCGAGAAACCCATGCTGATCCCCGCGCCCACCGCCGTGGCCAGGCCGACGAACAGCGCCGCATGCGAGCCGGACAGCAGCGCGGCGGCGAAGATCGGAGCCAGCGTCGACAGGGTTCCGTCGATCAGGCCGACGAGCCCTGGCTGCACGTACTGCAGCAGGAACACCCGCTCGTCGATGCCCTTGACGGGATTGCGCGGCTTGGGAATTGATCGTCCTTCCATCGTGCAGATCACAATAGCAACTGTGTTAGAATTAGGTCTCCCTCATGGCACCGTCCACCGACCTTCCCACCGTCCCATCTCCGGACAGCCTGCCCAGCCCCGAGGAGTTCGCCGCGGTGCTGCACGCACGCGGACAGCGCGCCACCCCCCAGCGCTACACGATCCTGCGCGAGCTGAGATCGCGCGATCATCACGCCACCGCGGAGGAGATCGGGCGATCGGTCCGTGCCCAGCTGCCCGGGACCTCGATCCCAACCGTGTACGCCACGCTCGAGCTGCTGGTCGAGCTGGGCCTCGTGCGCCGGATCGACACCGGCACGGGACCGGCGCTCTATGACGGCGGGACCGAGCCCCACCAGCACATGGTCTGCCGCCGCTGCGGCGCGGTGCAGGACCTACCTGGGGATCTGGACACCGGCCGGCTGCTCGCCGCCGCCGGGGCCACCGGCTTTGCCGCCGACGGCGCCGAGCTGGTCATCTCGGGGC
>JALYTU010000175.1 GCA_030854125.1 Actinomycetota bacterium
ACGCCACTCTCGTATTGGGCGTGAACTTCGATGAGGCCTACGACCCCGAGGCTCACCACGTCGTCTCAAATGCCTCGTGCACGACCAACTGCCTGGCTCCAGTCGCGAAGGTGCTCCACGACACCGTGGGCATCGCACACGGGCACATGACGACCGTCCACGCCTATACCTCCGACCAGAACCTGCTCGACGGGCCGCATACGGACCTCCGCAGGGCTCGCGCCGCGGCGGTCAACCTGATCCCCACCTCGACCGGTGCGGCCAAGGCACTCGGTCTGGTGATCCCCGAGCTCGCAGGGCGACTGAACGGATACGCGGTGCGCGTGCCGATGACCACCGGTTCGCTCGTGGACCTGACAGTTGAAGTCACTCGCGCAACCAGCACCGAGGAGATCAACGCCGCCTTCGAGAGGCTCGCAGATCACGGAGCGCTGGAGGGGATTCTCGCCTACACCGAGGATCCGATCGTATCGGCGGACATCGTCAAGTCCTCGTACTCGTCGATCTTTGACGCCTCTCTCACGTCCGTCATCGACGGCACTCAGGTGAAGGTGGTGGCGTGGTACGACAACGAGTGGGGCTACTCGAGCCGACTCGTCGACCTCGCCCAGCGCGTGCTCGTTCCCGTCACACAAGCGGTGTAGCGATGCGCTCGAGGATCGTCGCCCCACCCTCAACGTCGCCGGCTGCATTTTCGTCGCCGACAGCCACCTAGGAGGACCCATGCCTGAAGCGGTCATAGTCGACGCCATCCGGACGCCCATCGGACGTGCGATCAAGGGCTCCCTGAGAGACATGCGGGCCGACGATCTCGCCGCGGTCCCGCTCCGAGCGCTGGTAGAGCGTAATCCAGAGGTCGATTTCAGCGAGACCGACGATCTGATGATGGGGTGCGGCTTTCCGGAGGGAGAACAGGGCTACAACATCGGCCGCAACGCACTGCTGCTGGCAGGTATCGACCATCACGTTCCGGCGGTCACCGTGAGCCGCTTCTGCGCATCTTCTCTGCACACCATCCGGATGGCCTTTCATTCGATCAAGGCAGGCGAAGGCGATCAGTACATCGCGGCCGGCGTGGAGTGCGTCTCGCGCGGGGCCGGGACGAAGCTGCCGGCCATGAATCCGCGGATCGACGGCACGAACGGCACGGGGTACAACGTCTACATCGCCATGGGGTTGACGGCCGAGAACGTGGCCACCCGCTGCAAGGTCAGCCGCGAGTCCCAGGACGAGTGGGCCGCGCTCTCGCAGCAGCGCGCCGTGGCAGCCCGCGATGGCGGGCACTTCGACCGCGAAATCGTCGGGGTCGAGATACCGGAGATGCACGATGCGGGCGGCGACATCGTCGAGGCGCATACGGTGACGCGCGACGACGGGCCGCGGCCGGGCACTACGGCCGAGAAGCTCGCCGAGCTCAAGCCCGCCTTCAAGCCCGGCGGAAGCGTGACCGCGGGGAACGCGTGCCCGATGAACGACGGCGCCGCAGCGGTGCTGGTGATGTCCGAGGACCGGGCCCGCGAACTGGGCCTCAAACCCCGGGCGCGGATCGTCGCGTCCTCGGTGGCGGCAATCCGCCCGGAGATCATGGGGCTCGGCCCGATTCCGGCGATCAGAGCCGTTCTCAAGGCGGCCGGCATGACCATCGACCAGATGGACGCCATCGAGATGAACGAGGCCTTTGCGGCCCAAGTCGTGCCGTGCCGGGACGAGTTCGACATCGATCCGGAGAAGCTCAACTCACATGGCGGCGCGATCGCACTCGGCCACCCGTTCGGGATGACGGGGGCACGGATCATGGCCACCCTGCTCAACAACCTCGACACCGTCGAGGGCACCTTTGGGCTGGAGACGATGTGCGTGGCGGGCGGCATGGGCCAGGCGATGATCGTCGAACGGCTCAACTAGCTAAGGGAGACAGGACATGGCAACCACAAACACCAGACCTGAGGACGCCAATCGCGACCACGACCTCACGGGGCGAGTCGCACTCGTCACGGGAGGGACCCGCGGGATCGGCGCCGCGATCTGCCAGCACCTCGCTGCCGAGGGCGCGGTCGTCGCCGCCGGCTTCTCCTCCAACCAGGCGCGGGCCGACGAACTGCAGCAATCGATCACTGCTGACGGAGGCACGCTGAGCTTGCATCAAGGCAACGTGGGCGACTGGGAGGACTGCCAGCGCGTTGTTCGCGATGTGATCGAACAGCACGGGCGCCTGGATATCCTCGTCAACAACGCCGGTGTCACGGTTGATAAGCCGATCTGGAAGATGTCCGTTGACGACTGGCACAAGGTGCTGCGGGTGAACTTGTCAGGCAGCTTCTACATGAGCAAGCCCGCGATCGAGCACATGATCGAGCGGGGCTCAGGCCGGATCATCTTCATCTCATCGGTGACCGGCGAGATCGGCAACATCGGCCAAGCGAATTACGCGGCCTCCAAGTCAGGAGAGTTCGGGCTGACCAAGACGCTGGCCCGCGAGGCCGCGCTCGCCCTCCGGATGTCCGGCAAGCTCGAAAGCGGGATGGGGATAACGGTCAACTGCATCACCCCAGGTCTGGTCGAGACCGACATGGTGGCCACGATTCCCCCGTACATGGTGGCCGACATCCTGGAGAAGATCCCGATGCACCGAGCGGGGCAGCCGGAGGAAATTGCCCGTGTCGTGGGCTTCCTGGCCCAGGACGCGTCAAGCTACATCACCGGTCAGATCTGGGGCGTCAACGGCGGAATCGATATGTGAGCGTGGTCCTCACGGCCACCCCAACCGGACTGAAATCGCGGTTGCAGGAACTCGTCGGCCCTGACCATGTGCGCACCGATGAGGGCGCGCTGGTCACGTTTTCGACGGACTCCACCCCGCTCGAGCACGGGCGTCCGGACGCGGTCGTCTTTCCGGCCGGCGCGCAGGAGATCGCCGCGGTGCTGCGGCTCGCCGACGAGCTCGGGATGCCGGTCATTCCGCGTGGATCCGGAACCAACCTCAGCGGGGGAACGATTCCCCACCGCGGAGGAATCGTGCTCGTGCTCACGCGGATGAACCGGGTCCTGGAGGTCAGCACTAAGGATCTTGTTGCGGTGTGCGAACCGGGTGTGCGCACGATCGAGTTGGCCGAGGCCGCAGCCGCCAAGGGCCTTCTCTATCCACCTGATCCCGGAAGCCTGACGACGGCGACGATTGGCGGGAACGTGGCGGAGTGCGCCGGCGGGCTGCGTGCGCTGAAGTACGGGGTCACCCGGGACTACGTGCTCGGCGTGGAGGCCGTATTGTCGACGGGGGAGATCATTCGCAGTGGCGGCCGGCTGGTCAAGGACGTCGCCGGTTACGACCTTCGACGTCTGCTCTGCGGCAGCGAGGGCACGCTCGCGGTGATGACCGAATTGACGCTGCGGCTGGTGCCGGCGCCCGAGGCATCGGGCTACGGCATGGCCTACTTTCCCGATCTCGCGGCGGCGGCACGCGCTGTCTCGCGCGTCCTGTCCTCCGGTGTCCTCCCGGTGACCCTCGAGTTTCTGGACCAGGTATGTATCGGCGCCGTCGAGGACTACGCGGGGATCGGGCTCGACACATCAGCCGGCGCGTTGCTGATCTTCGGACAGGACGGAAACCCGCTCGTGATCGAGCACGACCTGGAGCGGATGGCGCAGGCGTGCACCGCCGAGGGCGCAACGTCGGTGCGGATCGCCGAGTCACCCGAAGCCGCGGCGGAAGTGCTGGAGGCACGACGAGCCGCGCTGCCCTCGCTGTCGCGCCTGGAGCCCCTGACGCTGCTCGAGGATGCGACCGTGCCGCGGTCTCGCATCGCTGAGATGGTCGAGTTCGTCCAAGAGGTGGCTCAGCGCCACGAGATCAAGATCGGCACCTTCGGCCACGCGGGCGACGGGAACCTGCATCCAACCGCCGTGCTGGACCCAGCTGACGAGAAGGCGATTCACCGAGCCCAGGCCGCCTTCGACGAGATCTTCGCCCGGGCGATCGAGCTCGACGGAACGATCACCGGCGAGCATGGGATCGGCTTGGTCAAGCTGCGCTACCTCGAGCGTCAGCTGGGGGCAGAGCACATGGCGCTGCTGCGACGGATCAAGGCTGCGTTTGACCCCCACGACATCCTCAACCCGGGAAAGCTCGGTTCATGACGGTCGCGGCCACCGACTCCGAGAGTCGCCCGACAACGCGTGGGCTGTTCACGCCTGAACTGCTGGACCGCTGCATCTCCTGCGGCTTCTGCCTGCCGGCCTGCCCGACCTACGCGCTCACCGGCGAGGAGACGTCGTCGCCACGCGGGCGCATCAATCTGATGCGGGCGCTCGAAACGGGTGTCCTCACCGACGACGATCCCACGCTGCTCGAGGAGTCCTCGTTCTGCCTGGGCTGCCGCGCCTGTGAATCGGTGTGCCCCGCGGGAGTCGAGTACGGCGAGCTGCTGGAGGAGTTTCGCGATCACATGTGGAACGGCCGGCGGCGACCCGTGGCGCTCTGGCCGCTGCTATGGGCGGTGACCTCGCCGCGCCGCGTGCGCGCAATCGGCATCGTGCGCCGTCACGCGGGCCGACGAGAGGCGGCCGGTCCGGTGAACCTGATGCTCGGGTGCTTTGAGCGAGTTCTGTATCCGCGAGTCAGCCGTGACGCGCGCCGGCTGGCCCCCGAGTTGGCCGCGCCGGTTGCCCAAGGGTGCTGCGGCGCACTGCACGCGCACAACGGCGAACTCGAGCGCGGCAAGGAGCTAGCTCGGGAACTCGGCGACGCGCTGCCCGGGACGATCGTTGCCACCTCCGGCGGATGCGCGGCGCACCTGGCCGGCGTGCTCGGTTCCGAGCGCGTCAGGGAATTCTCGCAATGGATGCTCGAGCGCGAGCACTCTGACCCCGCCACGGTCAGGCGGCCGACACCGGCGAACGGGGACGTGCCCACGGCCAACGGCAACGACGCGGAGCAGCTCATCACGCCGCGCCTGCGCATTGGGCTACAGGACTCGTGTCACCTCCGCAATGGCATGGGGGTCTGGCGTCAACCGCGTGAGCTGATCGCGCGCGTCGGTGAGTACGTCGAGTTGCCGAGCGCCTCGGTCTGCTGCGGCGCGGCGGGGTCCTACTCGATCGTGCGCGCCAAAGACAGCGCGCGCGTGCTCGATCCTCATCTCGACGAGATCGCCGCCGCGGACCTGGATTTGCTGGTCGTGGTCAACGCCGGCTGCTACCGGCAGCTCCAGCAGGGCATCAAACGCCGCAAGCTGAAGACACGCGTCGTCCACATCGCCGAGTTACTGGCTGAGCAGACGCAAGCTGTCACTTCAGAGCCGGCCAAGACTTCCATCGTGGTCATCCCAGCCACGACCGTGAACGAGGTGCCCGCTCAGGCCAGGGAGGTCGTGCAGTCACCGTGAAGCCGTGATTGCGCTGTACGCACGGCAAGCATAGATGTCCGTGTCGCTGGGCGGGAAATCGTTCCCGCAGAGGGGTCCCGTGAGGTCGGGGCAGAGAGGAAGCGCGGTGTACAAGCAAGTCCTGGATCCGGTGTCCCATTCGCTGGGGCTGACGTCGATCTTCGCTGTCCTGCCCCTGCTGTCTTTGTTCGTGCTGCTGGGCGGCGTGAGGATGAAGGCCCAGTGGGCCGCGCTGATCTCCCTGGGCGTGGCGCTGATGGTGGCACTCGTCGTCTACGGGATGCCGGTAGGCCAGACCTTCGACGCCGGGGCCGAGGGCGTGGCGTTCGGCTTCTTCCCGATCATGTGGATCGTCATCAACGCGCTGTGGATCTTCCATATGACCGAGACGACCGGGGACTTTGCCGTCCTGCGGCGGGCGTTCAGCTCGATCTCCAGCGACAAGCGCGTCCAGGTGGTGATCATCGCCTTCTGCTTCGGGGCGTTGCTGGAGGCGCTGGCCGGCTTCGGCACGCCGATCGCGATCTGCAGTGTGATGTTGGTCGGCGTCGGCTTTAAGCCGATCAAGGCAGTGGCCTTGGCCCTGGTCGCCGATACTGCCCCCGTCGCGTTCGGGGGCATCGCCATCCCGATCACCACCCTGGCCCAGGTCACGGGACTGCCCAAGCATGATCTCAGTCAGATGATCGGGCGTCAGATGACCCCGCTCGCATTGCTGGTGCCCTTCGTCTTGGTCTACATGGTCGACGGGCGCCGGGGACTGCGCGACAGCTGGCCGGCCGCACTCGTGGCCGGCGGTGTGTTCGCCGTCGTCCAGTTCTTCACCTCGAACTTCATCTCCGCTGAGCTGACGAACATCTTCGCCGCGCTCGCCTCGGCTGCTGCCCTGGCCGGCCTGCTGCGCGTCTGGTCCCCGCAAGGCCGCCAGAACAGCACGGTCCGTGTGGCCCGCACCGGCCCCGGCCGCCCGGCCATCGCCGGCGCGGCCGTGGCGGATGC
>JALYTU010000176.1 GCA_030854125.1 Actinomycetota bacterium
GAGCACGTGCTGCGCTTTGACTGGCGCGAGGTCGCCCGCCAGACAGTCGGGGTCTACGACACGCTCACCCGCTCGGCCACAGGCCGGGTGAGCGTGCCCCGCGCGGGGGACTGACGCCGTGGCCAGCGCGGCCCGTGCTCTGCCTGCTCCCGGGCAGCGGCGCGCACGGCCGGGACGATCGGCTCTGACCTGGCCGCAGACCCACGACCGCGGCCTGCTCGCCCTGCGCCGCGCCACCCGGACCGCGATCGTGATGCCGATCGTGCTGGTGATCACGGCCAGGTTGATCGGCAACCCGGTGACGGCGACGTTTCGGCCTTCGGGTGCTTTGTGATGATGCTGCTGGTCGACTTCTCGGGGCCGATGCGCGACCGTCTACAGGCCCAGGCCGCCCTCGGGGGAGCAGTCAGCCTCGTGGTGGGGCTGCTGTTCTGGCCCCGCGGCGCCGCCGCCGCGCTCGGCTCCGCGCTGGCCGACGCCTACCGGTCCAGTCTCGCCTACCTGTCCGAGGTGACGAGCCTGGTGACCGGCGTGTCCGGTGTCCGGCTGGCCGCCGACGCAGTGCTCGCGGTGTGGCAGGCGGACGATCGCGATCCCGATGACCGGGCAAGCCGCCCGTTCGGAGCTGCTGACCCGGATGCAGGCGGTGAGCGGTTGGTATGACGCCTTCGCGGCCGGACTGGCCGCCGGCGGCTCCGTGCCGGCGCCGATGGCCGGTGACGCCGGAGAGGACGAGCGCCTGATCTCGGCAGTGGCACGTGATCTGAGTGACCGCGAGGGTCGGGGGACCGTCACCGGGGTGCGCGTGATCTGGACGGGCGATCACCTGGATGCCGTCCGCCGGCTGCAGGGGTCGCTGGTGGCGCCGGCCCAGGCGGCTGCCGGCGACCTCGTCCTCTCGTGACGGCCGAACGCCCGCGTCCGGCGACGCTTAACCACCGAGGGCCCGGCGCGAACGCCGGGCCCTCGGGGCAATGCTTCGCCTGGTGAGGCGGTTTACATCATCCCCGACATGTCGGGCATGCCACCGCCGCCACCGCCGCCGTCGCCACCCTTCTCCGGCACCTCGGCCACGATGGCCTCGGTGGTGAGGATGTTCTTGGCGATCGACGCTGCGTTCTGCAGCGCGGAGCGCGTGACCATGGCCGGGTCGATGATGCCCGCGGCGATCAGGTCGACGATCTCGCCGTTGGCGGCGTTGAGACCGAAGCCCTTCTTGGCCTTGCGCACATCATTGACCACGACCGAGCCCTCGAGGCCGGCGTTCTCCGAGATCTGACGGAGCGGCTCCTCGAGCGCACGGAACACGATCCTCGCGCCCGTCTGCTCGTCGGGGAGCTCGATGATGTCGATGTCGAGCGCCTTCTGGGCGACCAGCAGCGCGACACCGCCGCCCGGCACGATGCCCTCCTCGAGGGCGGCGCGGGTGGCCTGCAGCGCGTCCTCGACGCGGTGCTTCTTCTCCTTCATCTCCGTCTCGGTGGCCGCGCCGACCTTGACGACGGCAACGCCGCCCGACAGCTTGGCGAGGCGCTCCTGGAGCTTCTCGCGGTCGAAGTCGGAATCGGTGTTCTCGATCTCGGACTTGATCTGGTTGATCCGACCCTTGATCGCGTCGGTGTCACCGTTGCCGTCCACGATCGTGGTCGTGTCCTTGGTGACCACGATGCGACGCGCGCGACCGAGCTGCGAGAGCTGGGTGTTCTCGAGCTTGAGACCCATCTCCTCGGTGATGACCTCGCCGCCGACGAGGATCGCGATGTCCTCGAGCATCCGCTTGCGGCGATCGCCGAAGCCGGGTGCCTTGACCGCCACACCGGTGAAGGTGCCGCGGAGCTTATTGACCACGAGGGTCGCGAGGGACTCACCCTCGACGTCCTCGGCGATGATCAGCAACGGACGACCGGACTGGATGACCTGCTCGAGCACGGGCAGGACGTCGCGGACGGAGCCGATCTTGGAGTTGGCGATGAGGACGTAGGGATCCTCGAGGACCGCTTCCATGCGCTCCTGGTCAGTGACCATGTAGGGCGAGATGTAGCCCTTGTCGAACTGCATGCCCTCGGTGAACTCGAGGTCCATGCCGAACGTCTGGCCCTCCTCGACGTTGACCACGCCGTCCTTACCGACCTTGTCGATGGCATCGGCGATGACGTCGCCGATCTCGTCGTCGCCGGCGGAGATGGTCGCCACGCGGGCGATCTGGTCCTTGCCGGAGATTTCCTTGGCCTGCGACTCGATGTTCTTGACGACCTGATCGACCGCCTTCTCGATGCCGCGCTTGAGCGCCAGCGGGTTAGCCCCGGCGGCGACGTTCTTCAGGCCCTGGCGGACGATCGCCTGCGCGAGCACGGTCGCCGTCGTGGTGCCGTCACCGGCAACGTCGTTGGTGGCGGTTGCCACTTCGCGGACGAGCTGGGCACCCTGATTCTGGAAAACGTCTTCAACTTCGATTTCCCTGGCGATGGTGACACCGTCGTTGGTGATCGTCGGGGCGCCGAACTTCTTGTCCAGCACGACGTAGCGGCCACGGGGGCCGAGGGTGACCTTGACCGCGTTAGCGACCGCGTCGACACCCAGCTCGAGGGCCTTGCGGGCCTCAGAGTCGTACTTCAGTTCCTTGTGTGCCATGTGTTTTTCAGTTCTCCTTGAAGAGAGGGGGTTCTTACTGAACCTTGGCCAGTACGTCGGACTCGCGGAGGACGAGCAGCTCTTCGCCGTCCACCTTGATCTCGGTGCCGCCGTACTTGCTGTAGAGGACCTCGTCGCCTTCGGCGACGTCAAGCGGGGTGCGCTTGCCGGTGTCCTCGTTGACCTTGCCGTCACCGACGGCGAGGACCTTGCCCTTCTGGGGCTTCTCCTTGGCGGTATCGGGCAGGACGATTCCACTCGCAGTGGTTTCCTCCTCCTCGATGGCCCGAACGATCAGGCGATCGCCGAGGGGCTTGAGCTTCATGTGATTAGACCTCCGGTTGGCGTTGCGAAACGTGGTGCTTGGCACTCGTACGCCCAGAGTGCCAGCGCCCCAGCGACTATAGCTTGCGCGCAGCGCGAATCAAGGCCAATTTGGCACTCTCGTGTTAAGAGTGCCAGCGACGGCGGCGTACCTCCAAGCGCCCGGAAACCGGGTCAGCGACGGCGCAGGCGAACGAACCAGCGCCCGCGGTCGCTCCATGCTTCGCCGGCGCTCAACGCGGCCTGCTCGGACAGCTCGCCGATCGACGCCGCCGACACCTCGGCCCAGGGAAACCAGTCGCTGATCGCTCCTGACGTCTCCAGGCGCGCCATCGTCTCGATCGTGCCGGCCGCGGGCGCGGCCAGCTCCACGAGCACTTCGCCGTCGGGTGTCAGCAGCTCGGAGACGCGAGACAGCAGCCGGACCGGGTTGCCGCCGATGCCGATGTTGCCGTCGAGCAGCAGGGCGCTGCGCCAGCGCCCCGCCCGGGGCACCTCGCCGAAGATCGATCCCACGATCGCGCTGACCCCGCCATCGCGGGCCAGATCCACGGCGACCGGGGAGAGGTCGACCCCCAGTCCGAACACCCCGCGGCGCGCGAGCGCGTGGAGATGACGGCCGGGGCCGCAGCCGACGTCGAGCACCGGCCCGTCGATCTCCGCCAGCGCGCGCTCGTCGACATCGTCGGCGGCGGCGACCCAGCGGTCCACGTAGAGCGGTCGGACCGAGCCGTCGCGCAGGCGGGCGACCGGGCGCAGGCCGCCGTCTCCCGCCGTCAGCAGGGCCTCGGAGTACAGCGCGATCGGCGCGTTCATCGGCCGAGCTCCTGCAGCGCCCGGGCAAACCGTGACCCCGGCACCTGCACCGCCACCGCCTGCGCATCGGCGATCGTGTCCACGTCGCGCAACGCCGACTGCTCGTGGGTCCGCAGGCCGAGCGCTGAGAAGCGCGCGCGCTGGTGGCGCAGCGTCGACTCCGAACTCATCGGCACGCCGGCAAACGCATCCGCGTGCCCGCAGCGCAGGCCGACGCTCCAGTAGCCACCGTCCAGCGCGGGGCCGAGCACAGCGTCACAGTGGCCCAAGGCCCGCTGACCATCGATCAGCAGGGCGGCGGTCAGCTGCGGCGTGTCCATCCCGACCAGCAGAGCCGGCCCGCGGACGTCCGCGAAGGCATTGGCGAGCCGCTCATCCAGGCCGGCTCCGCGCTGGGCGATGACCTGCCACCCGGGTCGTTGCCAGCGCCGGTCGTCGCCCTCCAGGACGAGGATCCGGCGCGCGGCCGGGACCGACGTGACCACATCGAGCGTGTCGTGCAACGCCGCGGCGGCGAGCCCGGCGGCCTGCTCGGGGCTGCACGGCGGGCACAGCCGGGTCTTGGAACGTCCCGGCTGCGGATCCTTGGCGATGACCAGGATCGCCGGCGGCGTCATGCCGCCGCTCTAAGCGGCGCTCGAGCGAACTCGGCCATGCCCTGCGCGAAGTCCTCGTGCGCGGCGAAGCCGAGCTCATCGCGCGCTCGCGTGACGCAGGCAAACACATGGCGGACATCGCCCAGGCGGTACTCGCCGGTGACCACGGGACGCGGGGCGCGGGGCCCGCGCGCATCGCTGAGGGCCTCAGCCATCTCCAGGATGCTCCTCGGCCGGCCGCTGGCGATGTTCAACGCTCCGGACGCCACACCGTCAGCGCACAGCGCGGCCACGTTGGCGCGCGCGACGTCACGGACGTGGACGAAGTCGCGTAGCTGCCCGCCATCCTCGAAGACCCTCGGCGCGTCGCCGCGGGCCAGCGAGCTGGCGAAGATCGAGGCGACACCGGCGTATGGCGTGTCACGGGGCATCCTTGACCCGTATACGTTGTGATAGCGCAAAGCGATGACTGTGGCCCTGGATTCGCGTGCGAACGAGGCGCACAGGTGCTCCTGGTGCAGCTTGGTGGCGGCATAGACGTTGCGCGGGTCAAGCCGCCCGGACTCACTGATCGCCCCGGGGGTCAACGGGCGCGCGCAGACCGGGCATGGCGCCTCGAAGCGCCCGACGTCCAGGGCGGCGACCGATCGCGGTCCCGGGGTGACCGTCCCGTGCTCGTCACAGTCATAACGGCCTTCGCCGTACACGACCATGCTGCCGGCCAGGACGAGACGACCGCGGAAGCCGCGGGCCGACAGCTGGGCGAGCAGGACGGCCGTGCCGAGATCGTTGTGGCTTACGTAGTCCGGCGCATCGCCCATGTCGACACCAAGGCCGACCATCGCGGCCTGGTGGCAGACCGCGTCCACACCGTCCAGCGCCGCCGCCACGGCGTCGGGATCACGGACGTCGGCACGCCGGTAGTCGGCGCCGGGATTCAGGTAGTCAGGCTCGGCCTGATGCGCGAGCGCCAGCAGCAGGTCGAGCACGACGACGTCGTGTCCGTCGCCGACCAGCGCGTCAACGACATGCGAGCCGATGAACCCGGCGCCCCCGGTGACCAGGATCCTCATGCCGGGTGAATCTAGGGAATCCGAGCGGCTGTGAAGCCCGTGGGGAACGGGATTTCTCGATTCGTAAGAACCTGGGCTTAGATTCCCGATCGTGGTGGACGTCATCCTTCCCGTCCTCGACGAGGCCGAGGCGATACCGATCGTGCTCGCGGCGTTTCCGGCCGGCTTTGACCCGCTCGTAGTCGACAACGGGTCGACCGACGGCTCGGCCGACGTGGCCCGGAGCCTGGGCGCCCGGGTCGTCTCTGAGCCCCGGCGCGGCTTTGGCGCCGCCTGCTTCACGGGACTGGGCGCGGCGCAATCCGAGCTCGTGTGCTTCATGGATTGCGACGGCTCGCTGGATCCCGTCCAGCTCCCGGTGGTGACCGAGCCGGTCGCCGCGGGCCGCCTTGACCTCTGCCTCGGGGCACGGCGCGCCGTGCGCGGCGCCTGGCCGTTGCATGCCCGGCTGGCGAACCAGGCGCTGGCGCTGCAGCTGCGTCATCGGTCCTCGGTGGCGATCTCGGACCTAGGCCCGATGCGCTGCGCGCGGCGCCAGTCGCTGCGCGACCTCGGCCTGAAGGATCGCGCCTTCGGCTGGCCGCTGGAGATGGTGTTGCGCGCTGCCGCCGCGGGCTGGCGGGTCGGCGAGGCTCCGGTCTCCTACGGCCCCCGGGCCGGAGGCAGGTCCAAGGTGTCGGGCAGCGCGCGCGGCAGCATGCGCGCCGCCCGTGACATGAGCCGGGTGCTCCGGGAGCTCGGGTGAACACCGACCGGATCCGCCGGCTGACGGCCGAGCCGCCACCGGGCCCGTTTCGGCCCGGCTTCTGGCGCAGTCCACTGCGCGGCGCCTGGCTGACGTCGTTTCTCGGGTCGTGCCTGCTGATCCTGATCACGCTGGTGGCGGTGACCGGGCTGATCTCGCACTCGGCCTACCAGCCGGGCACCGGACACAAC
>JALYTU010000177.1 GCA_030854125.1 Actinomycetota bacterium
GTCCACGACGGCGTGATCCCCGCCAACCTGGGCCTGGCCGAGGCTGAGCTGGCGCTCGGCGGCAAGATGGGCCGTGAGCTGACGCTCAAGCGCGCGATCCGCGAGGTGTCGGCCGACTACGACCTCGTGCTGATCGACTGCCCGCCGGCGCTGGGCCTGCTGACCGTCAACGCGCTCGTTGCCTCCGACTATGCGCTGCTGTCGGCCGAGGCGCAATATTTCGCGCTGCAGGGCGTCGAGCAGGCGCTGCAGGTGATCGAACTGGCCAAGGACAGCCTCAACCCGGATCTCGAGTGGCTCGGGGTTGTGCTCAACATCGCCGACATGCGCACCCGCCATTCCCGCGAGGCGTTCGACTCGCTGCGCGAGCACTTCGGCGACAAGCTCCTGGACACGACGATCCGCGCCTCGATCGCCTATGCCGAGTCGGCCGAGCGTGCGCTCTCGATCCTCGACTACCGGCCCGATCTCGGCGCCGACTATCTGCTCGTGGCCGACGAGCTGCTGCGCCGGCTCGGGCTCAAGGCCGCGCGCAAGCGGCTCGCGCCGATGCTGCAGAGCTCGCAGGCCGCCTCGGCCAGCGCCTAGCGCCGGTCCCGCAGCGCCTAGAGCTCGCGGACGTCGGCGCCCTGGGATTCGAAGGTCACGCGCTGCACCGTCGCCCAGCCGGCGGCCTCGCGCGACAGCGCCCGCACGATCGTCCCGGTGTGCTCGTAGCGGCACCAGACGAGGATCGCCGGCCCTGCCCCCGAGACGGTCGCGCCGAGCGCCCCCAGCTGCGGCGCGCGCGCCAACAGCGCCGCCGACCGGGGAAAGAGATGCGCGCGGTAGGGCTGATGCAGCGCGTCGTGCAGGCCGTCGGCGATCGCCTCGAAGTCCCCGGTGGCCAGCCCGAGGGTGAGCAGCGCAGCCCAGGCGACGTTGCGCGCCGCGTCCGCGATCGGAACCTGCTGCGGCAGTGCCCCCCGGGCCTGTTCGGTGCGCACCGGCTCAGTGGGCACCACGAGCACCGCCTCCAGCCCCATCGGCGCCTCGATGCGCCGGATCCGGGCTCCGTCGCTGATCACGAAGCCGCCGGCCAGGGCCGCGGCGGCGTTATCGGGATGACCTTCGAGCTCGCTGGCGTGAGCCAGCAGATCGGCGTCGAGCTCGAACAGATGGTCGGCGGCCATCAATCCGGCCAGGGTGGCGGCGGCGCTCGAGCCCAGACCGCCGCAGAGCGGGATCGCCGAGGTGATCGCGAAGCTGAAGTCATCGGCGGGATGCAGCCGCTCGAACGCGCGGACGACGAGGTTTGAGCGGTCGCGGGGAAGCTCGAGGTCGGTCTGCACCGCGAAGCTCCCGGTCTCGGTCACCTCGAGCTCCAGATGCAAGCCGAGCGCGGCGCCCATCGCGTCGAAACCCGGCCCCAGGTTGGCCGACGACGCCGGCACGCGGACCAGGCGCCGGCGCGACAGACTCATTGCAGGACGGCCCGCTCGATCGCGGCCCGGTCGGGATCGCAAGGGACGACCGCGCCCGCCTGACCAAGTGCCGTCTGGGGATCCTTGAGACCGTGGCCGGTCAGCACACACGCCACCCGCTGGGCGTCGCCGACGCCATGGGCGAGCAGACCGGCCACTCCGGCCGCCGAGGCCGGCTCACAGAAGATCCCCTCGCTGCCGGCCAGCAGACGGTAGGCGGAGAGGATCTGCTCGTCGGTGACCGCGCGCACGGTGCCGCCCGACGCGGTCATCGCGCTCATCGCCTCCTCCCAGCGGGCAGGATTGCCGATCCGGATCGCACTCGCCACCGTCTCGGGGTGCTCGACGGGATGGCCGAGCACCAGCGGGGCGGCGCCCGCGGCCTGGAACCCGAGCATCCGCGGCGCCATCCCGACCTCCTGAAATCCGCGCCAGTAGGCCGTGATGTTGCCGGCGTTACCGACCGGGATATAGAGCGCGTCGAGCTCGTGATCCAGCGCCTCGGCGAGCTCGAACGACGCGGTCTTCTGACCCTCGATGCGAAACTCGTTGACCGAGTTGACCAGCGCGATCGGGTGATGCTCACAGAGCTCGCGCACGAGCCGCAGCGCGGCGTCGAAGTTCCCGCGCAGGGCGATCACCCGCGCACCGTGCATCAGCGCCTGGGCGAGCTTGCCGGTGGCGATCTTGCCCTCGGGAACGATCACCGCGCAGCGCACCCCGGCACGGGCCGCGTAGGCCGCGGCCGACGCGGCGGTGTTGCCGGTCGAGGCGCAGATGATCGTCTCGGCGCCCTCACGCACCGCAGCGGACACCGCGCAGGTCATCCCCCGGTCCTTGAAGGAGCCGGTCGGGTTCAGGCCCTCGAGCTTGCACCACACCTCCGCTCCGACGCGCTCGGACAGTCGCGGGGCGTGCACGAGCGGCGTCGAGCCCTCCCCGAGCGAGATCACGGGATCGCCGGCGGCAAAGGGCAGCTGGTCGCGAAAGCGCTCGATCAAGCCGGGCATCAGGTGAGCTCGAGCACGACCTTGCCCAGCGCGCCGCGCTCGTCGAGCAGCGTGAGCGCGTCGGGGGCCCGTTCCAGCGGATAGCGTGCGCCGATCACCGGTCGCACGGCTCCGGAGGCGATCAACCGATCGATCGCCTCCCCGATCTTGACCGTCACGGCGGGCTTTGAGAGCACGTAGCCCCCCCACCCGGCGCCGATCACCTCAGTGTTCTTGAGCAGCAGGCGATTGACCTTGACCTCCGGGATCGAACCTGCAGTGAAGCCGACGACGACGACGCGTCCGCCCTCGCGCAATGAGCGCAGACTGTCGGTGAAGCGGTCGCCCCCGACCGGGTCGACCACGATGTCGACCCCGCCGCCGGAGATCTCGGTCGCCTGCGCCTTCCAGTCCCCGTCGGGCCGGACGACGTGGTCGGCGCCGGCCTCGCGAGCCACCGCCTCCTTCTCGTCGGTCGACACGACGGCGATCGTGCGCGCCCCGAGGCCCTTGGCGACCTGCAGCGTCGCCGTCCCGACGCCGCCGGCGCCCCCGTGCACGAGCACCGTCTCACCCTCCGTCAGCCGGCCCCGCATGACCAGCGAGAAGTACGCGGTGTGGTAGTTGAGCACCAGTCCGGCGCCCTGCGCAAAGCTCAGCTCATCGGGGAGCTTGAAGGTGAAGTGGGCCGGAGCAACCGCGACCTGCGCAAAGCCGCCCAGGGCGCAGAACGCGGCCACCCGGTCTCCCGGCTTGACCGCCGCATCGGCGGGCGCCTCGCGCACGATCCCTCCGACCTCGCTGCCCGGCACGAACGGCAGCGGCGGCTTGATCTGATACTCGCCGCGGGTCTGCAGCAGTTCGGGGAACGACACGCCGGCGGCATGGACGTCCACGATCACCCCGCTGCCCGGGGTGAGCATGTGCTCCGCGGCCGGCTCGGCGATATCCGCCGGCGCCAGCGCGGTCGCGGGACCGGTCAGCGCGGTGATCTGCATGGCTCTCATGGATGCGCGATCCTCTCCGTCCGGCTAGCCGAACTCCTCCTCGATGACGCGGATCGCCCGCGGCGGGGCCCGCATGACGTCCAGCCCGGCAATCAGGTTCATGGCCACCCCAAAGCGGGATTCCAGCACCGGGTGCACGACCATCACCAGCCGCGCCTGGTCGCGCAGTCCCTTCTGGACCACGGACTTGACCGAGACGCCCTGCAGGGCCAGAACCTCGGCCACCGCCGCGAGCACCCCCAGCTCGTCAGCCACCTCGAGGTACAGGTAGAAGGATGAGGCGACGTCGGTGACGATCTGCAGGCGCTCGGTCGCCGGGGGGGTCGAGGCGGGCGGGATCATCGCGCTGATCACGTCTCCGAGCACCGCCGAGGCGGTTTGCGGCCCTCCCGCGCCGGGCCCGGACATGGTGATCTCGGTGATCTCCTCGGACTCGACAGTGACCGCGTTGAACGGGCCACCCACCGAAGCCAACGGATGGCCCGGATACAGAAAGGCCGGGTAGACGCGGACTGAGATCCCATCCTCGCCGACCCGCTCCGCGGTGCCGATCAGCTTCAGCCCCAGGCCGAGGTCGCGCGCGTACTCAAGGTCGTCGGGCAGGATTGCCTCGATCCCTTCGTAGCGGACCTGATCGATGTGAACCGGAGTCTCGAAGGCCAGGCGGGCGATGATCGCCATCTTGGCGGCCGCGTCGCGACCGTTGACGTCATCGGACGGGTCGGCCTCGGCGTAGCCCAGGCGCTGGGCCTCGGCCAGCGCGGAGGCGAAGTCCGCCCCGGTGCGCGCCATCTCGGACAGGATGAAGTTGGTGGTCCCGTTGACGATCCCGTGGACGCGGTCGATCCGCGCCCCTGCCAGCGACTCCTGAAGCACGCGGATGACCGGCACGACGCCGGCCACCGCGCCCTCGAAGCGCAACTGCACGCCGTTCTCGCGCGCGACGTCCCACAGCTCCTCACCGTGATGGGACAGCAGCTGCTTGTTGGCGGTGACGACATGCCGGCCCGACCGCATCGCCGCCAGCAGGTACTCGCGCGCCGGCTCCAGCCCGCCGATCAGCTCGACGATCAGGTCCGAGCCCTCGAGGATCTCGTCAAACGAACCGCGGCTTGTCGTCAGCACGCCCGAGAGCTCGGGCCGCAGCCCGGTCATCCGCTCGATCCGCGCCGCGTGCGTGGGCAGCGTCGCGCAGAACGCGGCCCCGACCGTGCCGTAGCCCAGGACCCCGACCCGGAACACGGTCATCGGCGCACGTCCCGGCTGGTCAGGTCAGCGTAGGTCTCGCGGCGCACCGCAACCTCGGCGTTGCCGTCGCGGCAGAAGATCACCGGCGGGCGCAGCGCACCGTTGTAGTTGTTGGCCATCGAGTACCCATAGGCGCCCGTGGCCGGGGTCACGACGATGTCTCCGGGGACGGGGTCGGGCAGACGCACGTCGTCAATGATCACGTCCCCCGACTCACAGTGCTTGCCGACCAGCCGGCAGTGCTCGCCGGGCTCCGGCGCACACGGGCGATCGGCGATCAGCGCCTCGTAGACCGCGCCGTACATCATCGGCCGCAGGTTGTCTGACATCCCGCCGTCGACCGCCACCCAGGTCGACACGTTGCGCTTGACCGTCTCCACCGTGTACAGCGTCACCGTGCTGTTGGCGACCAGGGCCCGCCCGGGCTCGAGCAGCAGACGCCGGCCGGGACCGATCTCCTCGTGCAGCGCCGACACGATGACCTGCACGTACTCCTCGGCCGAGGGCGGGACCAGACCGGCGACGTAGGCAGCGCCCAGACCTCCGCCGAGGTTGTAGACGCGGAAGTCGCCGAGACTGGCGATCGCGCGGACCGCGGCCCGGAGCGGCTCCAGCGCGAACAGCTGAGACCCGATGTGGAAGTGCAGACCCACAAGGTCCAGCGACTCGCTGGCTCGAAGCCGGGTGATCGCGGTGGGCGCCTGATCGATCGAGAACCCGAACTTCGAATCCTCCTGGCCGGTCGAGATCTTGGCGTGCGTGTCCCCGGAGACACCCGGCGTCACGCGCAGGAGTACCTCCTGCCCGGGACGCAGCTCGGCGGCCAGCGGCTCGAGGCGCTCGATCTCATCCATCGAGTCGATCACGATGTGCCCGACCCCCGCGGTCAAGGCTTCGCGCAGCTCCCGAACCGACTTGGCGTTGCCGTGCAGGTAGATGCGCTCAGGATCAAAGCCGCCGGCCAGCGCAAGCGCCAGTTCTCCGCCGGAGGCCACATCGCAGGCCAGGCCCTCCTGCGCCAGGGTCCGGTAGACGGCCGTGCACGGGAAGGCCTTGGAGGCGAACAGGACGTCGAAGTCGTCGTGGCGGGCGGCCAGCGCATCCACGAAGGCCCGGGCGCGGGCGCGAAGGTGAGCCTCGACGACGACGTAGGCCGGCGTGCCGAATTCCCGGGCGAGCGCGACGGCGTCGCATCCCCCGAGCTCGAGATGACCGCGGTCGTTGACGACGGTGCCGAGCGGCAGCACCGCGGCGAGCGGATGAGGGATCGGGTGGGCGGTGCGGCGTGGCGCGTCAGGGCCCATGGGCGAGAAAGATAGGGTGCAGAGACGATGAGGCGCTCCCGCACGATCGACCCGGTCCATCCGGCACGGACCGGGCGCCATCACGGTCTCGCCTACGGCCTGTGGCTACCCGCGGGCGAGACGGCCCCGGCGGCGGGTGTGCTCGTCCTGCACGGCGCGGGGTCCCAGAAGGAGAGTCACCATAATTTCGCCCGTGCCGCGAGCGCGACCGGACTGGCGGTAGTTGTCTTCGATCAGCGCGGTCACGGTGAATCAGAGGGCGCGCTGGACGGCCGCATGCTCACGGACGTGGCGGCGATGGCCGAGCTGCTGCGCGGCGAGCTCGCTGCGGAGGCGCCGCTCGCGCTGCGCGGCTC
>JALYTU010000178.1 GCA_030854125.1 Actinomycetota bacterium
CGTCTCGCTGCATTCCAAGCTCGCCCGGAGCGCCCAGCCGGTCGCTAGGGGGAGCCTCGTGGCCCTGGCCGGGGCGCTTCTCCTCGCTGTCGCCGGGGCGGTGGCGTGATCCTCGCCGCTCATGGGGTGCGCATCCAATTGCCCGCCCGCTGGACGGGGCGGATATTCCGGCGCCGCGGCGGCAATGTCACCCTTCACGCCGGGGACTTCCCGCTCGCGCTGGATGATGGGGAGTTCGGGGACGCCAGCACGGCCCGGCTGGCGCCCGGGGCGTCGTTTCTGGCCCTCGCCGAGTACGTGCCCGGCGCGGGCCTTCAGGCCGGCCGGGGGCTGTTCGCGCCGGCGCGGATCGAGCTGCCGCTGGACCCGACCCGATTCTCGATCCGGGGTCTGGCCCATCCCCGGGCGGGTCAGCTCGGTCACCAGCAGTTCTTCACCGCCGCGGGGCGGCCCTTCTGCGTCTACGTCGTCGTCGCCGGCGACGGGTCTCATCGCCGCCGCCAGCTGCCGCTGCTGGACGGCATCCTGCGGACCCTACGGATCAGCGGCTAACTGCCCGGCGGGACCGGCGGGATCGGCGGGACCGGGGCGACCGGCACGCCGAGGTAGCGTGCCGAGTCATAGCTCGGCGGGCTGTAGCAGCGGGTGTGCCCGATCCGGCCGCGGTTGCGGTAGGCGGCCGAGAAGCCGGTCGCGAGGATGCTGCCGTCGGGCTGGGGTGCGGCGGTGGTGATCGTGAGGGTGATCGTGTACGGGACGACACTGCCCTGGCGATAGGGGCGGCCGTGACAGCGGACCGGGGCGGCGAAGATGCCGGCGCCGGTGTATCTCCCCGGGGAGACCTGGCGCAGGAACAGCGGGTCGGTCCCGCTTTCCCGCTGGCGGTGCAGACCGAGCACCGGACAGGCGCCGGTGGCGCACGGGGAGATGAAGCTCCAGGTCCGCTGCACCTGCTGACCGCGGTGTTCGCCGGCGACTCCCACCGCCTGGGTCACCACGCCCGAGACGGCGTAGTTGCCCTGCAGGCGCGCGGCCGCGATTTCGGGAGACACGGCCGCGCGGGCCGCGCTGGGACCCAGCAGTCCGGCCAGGGCGAGGATCAGACCGCAGGCCGCCCGCGTGGTGCTGGCCCGCCTCACCCCCCGAACTCCAGCGCGAGGTCGCAGAGCAGGCGCACGCCCCACCCGGTGCCGCCCTTGTCCAGGTAGGGCGCGTGGCCCTTGTAGGCAACGGCGAGCATGTCCAGGTGCGCCCAGGGCTGATCACCGGCGAAGTGGTGCAGGAACTCGGCGGCGGCGCTGGCCAGGCCGACCCGCGGTTCGGGCCGGTTGGTCAGCACGGCGACGCGGCCGGCGGTCTGCTCGGCGTAGATCGGGTGCAGGGGAAGGCGCCAGACCAGCTCACCGGTGCGCTGGCCGGCGGCGATGACCCGCTCACACAGGGCGTCGTCGTTGCTCATCACCCCGGCGTAGGCCCAGCCCAGCGCGGACTGGACCGCCCCGGTCAGTGTCGCCACGTCGACGATCGCGTCACAGCCCTGCCGCCGGGCGTGGGTGATGCAGTCCGCGAGGACCATCCGGCCTTCGGCGTCGGGATTGTCGACCTGGATCGTCGTCCCGTCCAGCGCGGTCACGATGTCGCCCGGCCGCACCGCGCCGGGTCCGGGGGAATTCTCGACCGCACCGATGATGCCAAGCACACGGACCGGCGCGCCCATCTCGGCCAGGGCCCCGATCGCCTCGAGCACCGCCGCGCCTCCGCACATGTCAAATTTCATCTCCATCATCTGCGCCGCGGGTTTGAGCGCCAGCCCGCCGGTGTCAAAGGTGACCGCCTTGCCGACCAGCGCCAGCACTGGCGCGGACTCGGACCCGCCCACCCCGCCGTCATAGCGCAGCTCAATCAGCCGCGCGTCCTGCTCGGTTCCCTGGGCGACGGCGGCAAACGCGCCCATGCCCCGCTCCTCGATCGCGGCCCGATCCAGCACGGTCAGCGAGAGCGCATCGTGGCGGGCGGCCAGCTCGCCCGCGTATTGCGCCAGCGCAGCCGGGGTGAGGACGTTGGCCGGGGTGTTGGCGAGATCCCGGGCTCGGTTCTGCGCCGCAACGACGATCGCGGCGCGCTCGGTCTCGGCCGAGACATCGTGGTGGGCGCTGATGATCAGGCGCTCAAGCGACGTCTCGCCGGCCGGCGCGGGCTTGAAGCGGGTGAAGCGATATCCGGCCAGCACGGTGCCGGTGATCAATCCGGCGATGACCTCCTCACCGACGCGGTGGGGCAGCTCCCAGCACAGAGCGCCGGCGCCGAGCTCGCGGGCACGGGCATGCACGGCCGCAGCCGCGAGCCGGGCGCGCTCGCCGTCGAATTCGGCTCGTGGGCCCAGGCCCACGAGCAGCACGCGGCGGCCGTCATGGTGGGTGACGGTGACCCGCCGCAGCCGCGGGCTGGCCTCACCGGACGCGAGCAGCGCCGCCAGCTCGCCACCGGGGAGATCATGGGAGACCTTCGCGGCGCCGTCACTGGGCTCGAACACGCCGATGGCGATCGTGTCGGCATCGGTGGCGAGCGGGCTGTCGGTGCTCGCGGCGATCTCCACGCCGGGCACGTTACCAGCGGGGATCGGGGCCTCAGACCGATCTTTCGGGAGCCCTTAGGATGGATCCCCCGACCACCGACGCCGGAGAAACCCTGATGCCCAAGACCGTGATCCTCTCCGCAGCCCGCACGCCGATCGGCAAGCTCGGCGGCGGACTTTCCTCCGTTGACGCCACCGAGCTGGGGGCGACGGCGATTGCCGCTGCCCTGGAGCGCGCCGACGTCGATGCCGGCGCCGTTCAGCACGTGATCATGGGACAGGTGATCCAGGCCGGCCAGGGCCAGATCCCCTCGCGCCAGGCCCAGATCAAGGCCGGAATCCCCAGGGAGGTCTCCTCGGAGACGATCAACAAGGTCTGCGCCTCGGGGATCCGCGCCGCCGGCATGCTCGACACCGCGATCCGCGCCGGTGACCTCGAGGTCGGCGTCGGCGGCGGCATGGAGTCCATGTCCAACGCCCCCTACCTGCTCAAGGGCGCCCGCTTCGGCTTCCGAATGGGCGACGGCAAGGCGATCGACTCGATGATCAACGACGGGCTGACCAACCCGTTCTCGGGCAAGCACATGGCCCAGGAGGCGTCCGAGGTCGCCACCGAGCTGGAGATGACCCGCGCCGACATGGACCGCTGGGCGCTGCGCTCGCACGAGCTGGCGATCAAGGCCACCGACGAGGGCCGCCTGCCCGAGGAGATCGTTGCGGTGACGATCAAGGGACGTAAGGGCGACACGGTTGTGGAGATCGATGAGGCGCCCCGGCGCGACACGACGCTCGAATCGCTGTCCAAGCTGCCCGCGATCTTCCTCAAGGACGGCAGCCACACGGCCGGCAACTCTCCCGGCGTCAACGACGGCGGCGGGGCGATCGTGCTCGCCTCCGATGAGTGGGCCAAGGCCAACGGCAAGCCCGCCCTGGCCACGATCGTGGCGCAGGCCGCGGTTGCCGACGACTTTGCCTACCTGGCCCGGACTCCCGCCAACGCCGCCGAGAGGGCGCTGGCCAAGGCGGGTCTGCAGGCCTCCGACATCGACCTGTGGGAGATCAATGAGGCGTTCGCGTCGGTGACCCTGAACTCGATCCGGATGCTCGGCATCGACGAGGATCGCGTCAACGTCAACGGCGGCGCGGTGGCGCTGGGTCATCCGATCGGGGCCTCGGGAGCCCGGATCCTCGGCGCGCTGGTCTACGAGCTGAGGCGCCATGGCGGTGGGCTGGGCTGCGCTGCGATCTGCTCCGGCGGCGGGCAGGGCGACGCGGTGATCGTCGAAGTCCATGGCAGCTGACCGCCAGGCCGGCGCGGCCTTCTTCGATCTCGACAAGACGCTGATCCAGGGTTCCTCGGCGTTCCAGTTCGGGCGCGCCGCGTACCAGGCCGGACTGCTCGAGCGTCGTCAGCTGCTCGCCGATGCGATCGCCAACCTGCGCTTCCGCCTGCGCGGTGCGACCGATGAGGACTCGGTGGCGCTGCGCGACCGGATCTCGGCGTCGCTGGGCGGCGTACGCGTCGTCGACCTCGAACGGCTCGGCGTTCCCGTCCTGGCCGGGATCCTGCCCCGGGTCTACCCCGAGATGCTCGCGCTCGCCCATGATCACCAGGATGCGGGGCGGCGCGTGTTCATCGTCACTGCCGCCTCCCAGGAGCTGGCCGACATCCTGGCCACGGTGATGGCGTTTGACGGGGCGATCGGCTCGAACATCTCCGACGTCGTCGACGGCGTGTACACGGGAACTCCCGTCGGCCGGTTCGTCTATCGCAGCGGCAAGGCGGAGGCGATCACCGATCTCGCTGCCACCGATGGGATCGATCTCGCCGAGTCCTACGCGTACTCGGACTCCGAGTCCGATCTGCCGATGCTCGAGACCGTCGGCCATCCCGTCGCGGTCAATCCGGACGGGACTCTGGCTCGGATCGCTCGCGAACGCGGTTGGCCGATCATCCATCTGGATCGGCTCGGGCGTCGGCTCAAGACCGGTGCGGTGCTCGCGACGGTCGCCACTGCGGGTGGGCTCGGCGGCGCCGCCGTGGTCTCCCGGCTGCGCGATCGCCGCCGGCGCGTAATGCCGCCACTGCTGCGTCGCATCGTTTAGTGGTGCGCCGGCCGGTGGCGCTCGGTCCACCGCAGGCGCTTAGACTGCGCGCCATGTCCACTTCACTGTCCCGCCGCCCTGTGCGTGCCCTGCTCCTGATCATCGCCCTGTTGGCCGCCTTCGGGTCCGCCTCGGCGCTCGGCGCCTCGTCGTCCGTCAAGGTGGAGGACAACTTCTTCTCGGCCAAGAAGCTGTCGGTCTCCCGCAACACGTCGGTGACGTGGAACTGGAAGGGCGCGCTCTACCACAACGTCAAGGTCAGGTCCGGGCCGGCCAAGTTCAGCTCTCGCACCCAGTTGCACGGCAGCTTCGTCCACCGCTTCACGACGCGGGGCACCTACAAGCTCTACTGCAGCCTGCATCCGGACATGACGATGACGGTGACCGTCCGTTAGCACGACGCGTTCCCGGCGGGCCGATGCGGACGCCGGGCTCTATGATCTCGGGCCGATCCTGTCGGTGACATCTTTCCGGCCGGACCCTGTCGCATGTCCGCCACCGCCAAGAAGATCCGCGTCGTCGTCGCCAAGCCCGGCCTGGATGGGCATGACCGCGGGGCGAAGATCATCGCCCGTGCGTTGCGCGATGCCGGCATGGAGGTGATCTACACGGGTCTGCACCAGACGCCCGAGCAGATCGTCGAAACCGTGATCCAGGAGGACGCCGACGCGGTCGGGCTTTCGATCCTCTCCGGGGCGCACATGACCCTGGTGCCGCGGATCATGGCCCTGCTCGCCGAGCAGGGCATCGATGACGTTGTCGTGACGGTGGGGGGGACGATCCCCGCTGACGACGTGCAGGAGCTCAAGCGGCTCGGCGTCGCCGAGGTGTTCACCCCCGGGGCGCCCGCCCAGCGGGCGATCGACTTCATTCGCGGCGCCGTTCGCGCCTGAGCGTGGACGCGACGTGCGGGCGGACCGCGGTGCGTGCGGCCGATCCAACGAGGTCCTGGTACGCAGACGTTCCGATCCCACCGCGGGACCGATTGACTCGTCAGTCAACCCGGTAGTATTGGTGATCCCGACACGAGGCAGACCGCCTGGGGGCGGGCGCTGGGCGCTCGTCGCAGGACATTCGATAGGAGGCCACACTTGAAGATTTGCGTCCTGGTCAAAGAGGTTCCGGACGCCGCCGTCGAGAAGCGCATCAACCCCTCGACGGGGCGTATGGATCGGTCCGGGGAGAGAAACCTCAACCCGTACGACACCCACGCGATCGAGGCCGCGATGCAGATCCGCGAGGGCGGAGCTGCCGAGGTCGACGAGATCGTTGCGGTGACGATGGGCCCTGACACCGCCGTACGCGCACTGCACAAGGCCGTGTCGCTGGGCGCCGACCGTTCGGTGCACCTGTCCGACGACGCCCTGGCGGGCTCAGACGTCGCCGCCACCGGCTATGCGCTGTCCAAGGCGCTGGAGAAGGAGTCCCCGGACCTGGTCCTGCTGGGCCAGCAGTCCGACGACGGCGAGTGCTACACGATCGGCGCCGTCGTCGCCGATCACCTCAAGATGCCGTCGCTGACCCAGGTGATCAAGATGGACCTGGCCGGGCAGGCGCTGACCTGTGAGCGTCAGGCCGAGTACGGCTACGACACCGTCGAGGTGACGCTGCCGGCGGTGATCTCTGTCGGTGATGCGATCAACGAGCCCCGATATCCGTCGCTGAAGGCGATCA